>JAUZPX010000127.1 GCA_030705695.1 Bacillota bacterium | reverse complement strand
ATTTAAGTCCGTGGATGGGCAACAGGAACATACAACCATATTTAGAAATTATCAAAACAGCTTTACAGGAAAGCCGTCTACTTTCGTTTGAATATGTAGACCGCTACGGAAATAAAACCACACGAACAGCCGAGCCATATCAGCTTGTATTGAAAGGTAGTCATTGGTACTTACAAGGGTACTGCCATACTAGAAATGATTTTCGCTTATTCAAACTATCCCGCATGTCAAACCTACAAATACAAGAGGAATTTTTTACGCCACGAGATTATCAAAAACCGCAGTTAGATATTACTGATATTTTGGCAACTATGCAAACAAAAATCAAAATTCGTATTCATAAATCTGTCATGGACAGGGTACTTGATTATTGCACTTATGAACACTTTTCGCCAGACGGTGATGAGCATTACATTGTTAGTTTTCCTTTCATAGAGAACGAATACTACTACAATATTCTTTTCAGTTTTGGGGATAAATGCGAGTGTTTAGAGCCGTTACATATCCGCGCAGAAATGAGGTGTAGAATACATGATATAGCTACCTTATACAAAAACTAGAACAGGAGTCTGTTCTCATATTTACAATACTTTATGGTCGTTATATTGTGCTATTTCATTGTTTCCGCTAATCGGCAACCAGGGTAAGTGTCTTGACACTTGCAAATTTTTCGCATTTTGCCTCCGGGCAAAACATAAAAAATCATGCTTGTTGGGACCAGCCCCAAATCACTGCCGCCTCGGGTCAACATGGTCCGAAGTCGGGGTGTTCCGATTCTTTGTTGCATAGGTTCAATCAGCAATATAAAATAACAATTTGGCCTTTGAAATTAAAGTTGATCAGACTCGGCAAAATTGCGAGTGGAAATGAGAGCCAATGGCGCGCACTTTTTAAATAAAGAGGAACGTCGACAACACATGAACGTTAGCCGAAAGACCATGAAGTAGGCGTACATCCTTACGCTAATTACCGAATATATTTAATAAAGAGAACAATTATGAGAGGAAAAATAATTATGAAGAGAGCTTTATTAGTCATAGACGTACAAAATGAATATTTTACTGGGAAGTTACCTATTACATATCCAAATGGAAGTTTTAATAATATTTTAAAGATAATGGATATAGCAAAGCAAAATGATATTTTAATTATTGTAATCCAGCATACTGCCCTACAGAGCAATGCTGTTACATTCAGAAAAGGAAGTAAAGAATGGGAAATGCATGATGAGATTTCTAAGAGAAAATATGATTACTTGATTGAAAAGAATCTGCCTGGAAGTTTTACAGGAACAAATCTCGAGGAAATTTTAAAGAAAAATGAAATTGATACAATAGTTATAAGTGGATATATGACTCAAATGTGTTGTGATACTACTTCAAGGCAAGCATTTCACTTAGGTTATTCAGTTGAATTTTTATCTGATGCAACTGGAACGTTGAATGTTTCTAATTATGCTGGTACAGTAACAGCAGAAGAACTTCATAGGTCGATATTAGCTACGCAGGCAATGAGGTTTAGCAAAGTTATTACTTCAAGTGAGTGGATACAAATAATTGAAAATTAAATGAAATATACTTAATAATTAACTATACATAATCTATTCTGAATAAGTGGTCATGATCCTTCGCCTAACAAATGCATTCACGCTGCGTCGCAACATAAAGTTGCTCCTCGGCAACAGCACACTGCTTCGACCAGAGCGGAGCCGATTAGCTCTCACCTAAGAGCTCTGGTACATAAAGGAGCACTAAGGTTCGAGCATCATCTCACTAGGTCTCGGTAGCGTCGACAACACGTGAACGTTATACGAAAACATCAAATAGAATTTGTAGTTAAACTGAGTAAGTTTAGTGTAATAAACCGTATACAAATACAATATATATTTTATTTCATTATAGGAGGCAAAAATGAATATTGAAAGACAATTAATTTATGGAAAAGAATTTAGTATCCCAAGTATTATGTTGATTCCATCAAACTCTAAAGGAGCAGCTGTAATTACACATGGATATGGTGGGTGCAAAGAAGAACAACTTGGATTAGCATGGCGAGTGGCCGAGATAGGGATTACAACTTGTGTTATAGATCTTCGCGGGCATGGAGAGAATGATCAGCTTTTAGACGAAAATGTCGATAAGGACCTTGAAATTGCAATTCAATATTGTAAACGTTTTGGAAAAGTAGTTGCTATTGGTCATTCTTTAGGAGGTCGTCTATCACTTTTGAGTAAAGCAGATTATGCGATTGGGTTATCACCAGCACTAAATAGAAAATTTAGCAACCAAACACAGGAAACAATTAAAGCATTAAGAAGTTATAGAGTTAAGGAAATAAGTCCAAATATAAATTTTGAAACACTTAACAAGCTTCCCAAATTGCAATTTACTTACCAAAAGAATTCTGAGATTATTTTTGGTTCTCGTGACGTTCCTGAAATTATAGCTTCATGCAGTGAATTAAAGGAAAAAGGTTTAAAAGTAATAAAAATAGATGATGCAATGCATAATGATATCTTTCTACAGGAAACGACTTTTAAATATATTATTGAGCAATTAAAAGATTGGTTTCAAATATATTAACTTTATAGTTTAGTAAAGGACTTACAAGATTTTTTATGAAAACCATTTAAAAATTGTCCTAAAAATAGATTTATGTACTTCGGCTAACAAATGCATTCACGTTCCGAAACAGCTAAAGCTGTTTCTTGGGATTCGGCGAATGAAGTTAGTGACTACAGTATTTGATGTTAGTTATAAAATCTAGATACATCGCCTCACCACACTGCCTCGACCAGTGTCGTGAATGCGGGACGTTAGATGCCATTGCCAGATGGATAATAATTACAATTTTTTCAGTTCTAAAATTATATTGCTGAATAATATATTTTATGGTAGAATAATACAAAATTCAAATGTTTTAGGAGTGATATATTTGAGTACTACTATTAGAAAAAAATTAGAAGGACAATTAACACTTGAACAGGTGTTTTTTGATGATAGATCATTATTAGCTGAATATACCGTTGACGAATTTAATAAAAAGCAGAGTTTAAGTAAAATCTATGGTGATGGTGAAAGATTAATATCTGTAGCTAACTATAAAGATGGAGAAAAAAAGGAATGGCAAGCCGAATTAAAAAATAATACCTTATTAAATGAATTGTTACACAGAACTGATAGGAGACATTTAGTTAGAGCTTCTGGAGGAAATGGTGTTTCTGAGTATTATTATAGTGATTCATTCAAGCTAGAAAGACTATTTAATAAAAAAGGGAAGTTAATTATTAGGGAAAAAATCGAAGATAACTTAAAAAATGTAGAAATATTTCTAGGAAGGCTTGTTTTAAGATTAACAAAAGAAAATGATAGATTAAAGCAAGTAAAAATTATGAGTAATAATAAAAATCGTCCAACGAGAGATATGAAAAATATTTCTAATAATCTGATGGATCATTATAAGTCATTAAATGATTTGGAAATTATTAGATAAATTTATTAAAAGCTGATTTAAACGATAAATCAGCTTTTCAAATATAATAGCTATCCAATAATTATGTAATGCATTCATGCTGCATCACATAAGGTGATTTGGGTTCGTGTTTGTCGATTTATTTGGGTGACTGTCACCAATAAAATATGACAGAACACTCACCACACCTGCGAATGTGGGATGTTAGGCGATATTGGTTGCATTAGGTCGTCCTTCCGTGGGTGGCCTTCAGAAAGCCTCTGGAGTTGTTGATATTTTTTTGCTTTTTATTTTTTATATGAAAGGTTGATAGAAATGAAAGTAAAACTTGATGCTGTAGGACTATTTGTAAGGGACTTAAAGGAAATGGTTGGCTTTTATAAAGATGTAATTGGATTTGAGATAGAATGGGATGGTGGCCCATATGCGGAATTCAGGCATGAAGGAATCAGATTCATGATGTATGGAAGAAAAGACTTTGAACTGTTAACTGGAAAAGAATTTGTGTATCCAAGTGAACTGAACGGTACATTTGAGCTGGCGATAGATTTTCCGTTATTCTCTGATGTTGATAAAGAATTTGAAAGGCTTGTTAGTTTGGGAGCAAAACCTGTATATTATCCAAAGACTGAAGCATGGGGAATGAGGTCGAGTTATATAGCTGATCCAGATGGTAACTTAATAGAAATAGGGTCATGGGGAAAAGGCGAAAAGAATGTTTAAGGAGCGGCCGTCAGTGACCGCTTCCGTGCAAGAAGGCGGTCAACATCACCTAACAAAGTACTCCCGTAAAGGCTATTGACTTTTAAGGAAGTGGTAAAGTCTACGAAGCACGAGCATGCCACATCCATTCGCTGTGTCGAAGTGTCACATCAGCTCAGGGACGACGTGAGTGCGGGACGTTATATGCAATCGTCGTCATTTACATCGTCCGGACTCCAGCTGCCGGGCGAAAATTTAGTATTTTACGCAATTGTTTAATTTTGTGAAGTAAAAAGGAGTGATGATATGAAGAGCAGATTAACAAAAAAAAGAATAATAACAATTTTGATTGTATTGTTTACCATTACTCTTTTGACTATTGGCTTAATTTTTCATCTTTCTGTTTATAGCGATAAAATTAATATTGATTATGGTCATTCGAGTCATTTCGACCAAAAAGAGATTGAATTAGCAGTGGACTGTGTT
>JAUZPX010000126.1 GCA_030705695.1 Bacillota bacterium | reverse complement strand
GAAAAATATCTAAAAATACTACCAAATATTATAGAATATTATATCAATTAAGACTAATTTCCTTTTATGTTTGTATTGGAGTTATTGTTTTTTAATAAAATATTTCGTATTTTTTACTGATTTTTATTGACATAAAAAGGAATAAGTGCTATTGTATTAAATAATTAATACAATAGCACGAACGGAGGTATAAAATGTGAATGAGTTCAATAACACCGCACCGCTTTATTTACAGATTATTGATATAATCAAACAACAAATTGCGGCCGGCAAATATTCTCCGGGAGATCGTATTGCTTCCGTAAGGGATTTGGCGATTGAATTTTCGGTGAATCCTAACACTATGCAGCGTGCGCTTTCAGAGCTTGAAAAGGATGGCATTTTATTCAGCGAACGCACCAGCGGCAGATTCGTAACAAATGATCTGTCAAGGCTTAATCTAATGCGAAGCGAAATGGCAAAAAGCTGTCTTCGTGAATTTCTTATGCAAATGCATTTGCTTGGATATGAAAAAGAGCAAATCATTGAAAATATTAATTTAGAGGGGGAAAATACATGAACACATTAGAAGTCAACGGACTTTATAAAAGCTATGGTCGCAAGCTTGCCGTCAACAACTTGAATTTTCAGGTTGGGCCAGGTAAAATTGTTGGATTGCTTGGACCTAACGGTTGCGGGAAAACTACGACAATGAAAATTGTTACAGGACTTATTCAGGATTTTACAGGTGATGTAAAAATAACAGGTATGCCAATTTCTGTGGAATCAAAAGCCATTGTCTCTTTTCTTCCTGAAAAAACATATTTAAGTGATTGGATGAAACCAAGCTACGCTTTTGATTATTTCAGCGATTTCTATACTGATTTTGACAAAAGCAAAGCTTACGAGTTACTGAATCATATGGGAATCAGTCCTGATCAAAAAATTAAAACAATGTCAAAGGGTATGCAGGAAAAACTTCAATTGGTACTTGTTATGTCTCGTGCTGCAAAGCTTTATATTCTTGACGAACCGTTAAGCGGTGTCGATCCTGCTACTCGTGCATATATTCTTGACACAATATTAAAAAACTATAACGAGGAATCCTCAATTTTAATGTCCACTCATCTAATTTACGATGTTGAACGTATTTTTGACGATGTTGTAATGATGAAAGACGGTACTGCAGTAATTGCCGATACGGTTGACAACATCAGAGAACGTACGGGAAAATCTGTGGAAGAATATTTTAAGGAGGTCTTCGCTTATGTTTGGTAAGTTATTAAAGCATGAATTCAAAGCAACCAGTAGAATCATACCGTTTATTTATCTTGCACTTATATTTTTTACAGCAATTGCCTGTATATCGTATAAACTTAAAATGAACGGTTTAATTAGTTTATCTGTATTATTTATGGTTTTGGTAGGTATTGCTGCCATTATCATAACATTAGTTACATGCATTATGCGTTTCCATAAAAGTATGTTTGGAAATGAAGGTTATCTTTCAAACACATTGCCTGTAAAGAAATCAGAACTGCTTGCCACAAAAACTATCACAAGCTTTGTATGGTATATCCTTAGCTTTTTAATTTGGTTTATGTGCTTTTTCTTATTTCTATCTTTAGTTTCCAACGATTTATATTCACAAATATTATCTATATTGCCTTTTAGTGTTTTAATACAATTCATTGCTGTAATAGGCGGAATGCTTTTGCTGCAATCAATATATTTTATTGCACAGATTTATTTTTGCATCACGCTTTCCAATACAAAAAAATTCCAGCAAAAAGGCGTAGCCATGGGATTTGTGTTTTATATTGCAATATATATAATTAACAGTATAATATCGGGATTGCTTGAAATGTATGTTCCTCTTGGAATTAAACTTACGCCAAACGGAGTTGCCTTAACGTTTGAATCTATGATAGATACCGTAAAAGCTGCAGGTTCCAGTGTCAATACTACGACTTCAACATTTTTTGAACTTTCCAATCTTTCATTTGGGATTTGTAATATAGGTTTTGAATTACTTGCAACAATAGCTTTGTTTTGGATTATTACAAAGCTGTTAAATAAAAAGACATCCGTACGCTAAAAATATATCCAAAAAACTTTTAAAGCCGCTTGAATCATATCAAGCGGTTTTCTTGTCGTAAAAAATTATATATTAATTTATAGTTAATGAACTTTTTCAGCAATTTCATTAACAATTTTTTCAACTGACTTTCCGTCTGTATTTATAACAATATCTGCATATCTCTCATAAAGTCTTTTTCGCTCATTATATAACTCAAGAAGATTTTGACCTTTTCCGATAACAACTCCCCTGCTTTTAATGTTTTTTAGCCGTTTTTCTATTACGGCTAAGGAGCTGTTTAGATAAACAATTAAACCGTTTTGAGCAAGATAATTCATAGCCTTTTCGGAATAAACGGCACTTCCCCCCGTAGCAATACAGGCATTCTCAATTTCAATCGAACAGAGTACGCTCTCTTCTTTTTTAATAAAGTCAACTATACCGTCAGCTTCAATCATTTCCCATAGAAATTTTCCGTAAGTTTGCTGAATCAGTAAATCGGTATCAAGAAACGCAAGATTAAGCGATTTCGCAAGAACAACACCAACCGTACTTTTCCCACTTGCCGGCATACCTATCAGAACAATATTTTTCTTTTCTTTAAAAAGCAAAACTATCACTGCCTTTGCCATTTTAGCAAAGTATATCATTTTTAAAAGCAAAAGACAATCATAGTTCATTAACAAGAACTTTTAAAAAAGCTCTTGACAAATAATAATTACATTCATATAATGTAATAAATATTACAATTAAATTTTATAAAGACGATGACGGAAAAAAAGATACTCTAACCTTGTTTCAGAGAATCGGTGTTTGGTGAAAGCCGATACAGGTAAAGTATGAATAACTCATTCCCGAGTCGATTGCCCGAAAGTATATTACTGGCAGGACAATTCGTGAGGTCACGTTACAGACCAGGGCTTTGTTTGAAGCCTGCCGAGGAGCTTTAAGCTCGAATTTGGGTGGTACCACGACAACTTTTTTAGTTTGTTCGTCCCTTTCTTCGAATATTCGAAGAAAGGGACTTTTTGTTTTTATAACTGTAAGGAGGAAATAATATGAAAAAGGGTTATGAAAAATATATTCCGTTTCAACAAATAGACTTGCCGACCCGACAATGGCCCGGCAAAACAACAAAAAAAGCGCCAATCTGGTGTAGTGTTGACCTGCGTGACGGAAATCAGGCACTTGTTGACCCCATGAATATGCAGGAAAAACTGGAGTTTTTTAAATTACTTTGCGACATGGGCTTTAAAGAAATTGAAATCGGATTTCCATCAGCCTCCGAAACAGAATACGAAATCTGCCGTGAACTTATAGAAGGCGGACATATTCCAGACGATGTATCAATTCAGGTACTTGTTCAGGCAAGAGAACATTTAATTCGTAAAACTTTTGATGCTGTCAAAGGAGCAAAAAATGTTATAATACATTTTTACAATTCCACTTCAACACTCCAGCGTAAAGTAGTTTTCAATAAGGATATGCAGGGAATAATCGACATTGCTGTAGACGCTGCAAAACTTGTAAAAGAGCTGACTGAAAGCTACGTCAAAGATACAAATATCCGTTTTGAATACTCTCCAGAAAGCTTCTCGGGCACCGAAATGAATAATGCTGTACTCATCTGCGAGGAAGTAATGAAGGCTCTTGGCTCTACTCCTGATAATCCTGTAATTTTGAATCTACCGAATACTGTTGAAATGTGTACCGCAAATACTTATGCCGACCAAGTCGAGTATTTTATCACACATATGAAAAACAGAGAAAGCGCAATAATCAGCATTCATCCGCACAACGACAGAGGTAGCGGCGTAGCCGCATGTGAGCTGGCTCTTCTTGCAGGAGCGGAACGAGTTGAGGGAACGCTTTTTGGTAATGGTGAGCGCACAGGTAACCTCGATATTGTAACCGTGGGTCTGAATCTGTTCACACAAGGCATTGACCCCAATCTGGATTTCAGCAACCTGCCGAGAATCCGTGAAATATACGAGCGCTGCACAAACATGAAAATCAATGAACGTCAGCCATATGTCGGTGATCTTGTTTTTACAGCTTTTTCAGGCTCGCATCAGGATGCAATCAACAAAGGCATGAAGTACATGAAAGACTCAAACAGCGATTACTGGGAAGTTCCGTATCTCCCATTGGATCCTGCCGATATTGGACGTCAGTATGAGCCTATCATCCGCATAAATTCTCAGTCAGGCAAGGGCGGAGTCGCTTTTGTTATGAGCCACGAATTCGGTTATATGTTGCCTAAAAAAATGCATCCCGAGTTCTATGCTCTCGTGCAGAAAGAATGTGAAAAATTCGGGCGTGAGCTTACTCCAAACGAAATATATTCCGTATTTGAAAAAGAGTATATTAATGCTCCGAAGAAATATGAATTTGTCGGCAATCCGATTATAAACGAAATCGGCGATGATTCAGGCGAAGTAAGCTTTAAAGCAAAAATACGTATAAACGGCTCCGATATCTCAGAAAAAGAAATCTTTGCTGTCGGTAACGGTCCTATCGATGCTTTCTTCCACGCTATAAAGCAAATTGATGTTACAGATTACCAATTCATCGATTACAGCCAGCATGCTATATCAACAGGCTCTGACTCTAAGGCTATTTCCTATATTGAGCTTAAAACACCTTCGGGAAAAAATATTT
>JAUZPX010000125.1 GCA_030705695.1 Bacillota bacterium | reverse complement strand
TAATAACAAGCATTAAAACACCAAAAACAAATAATATTACAGATAACATCTGCGATACACGAACAGCTTGCCCGAATATCTGAAATGGCAAATAGAGACTGTCTGTTCGCAGACTTTCCACAAACATGCGCTCCCCACCATACCAGCATAGATACATATAAAAGATTTGACCGTCAAACTTACGCCATTTTTTGCTAACAATATGTAATATTACAAACCCGAGCGCACACCAAAGCGATTCATAAAAAAAACACGGATGAACCCCAACGCCGCCTGTATTTTCGCTAACCATTCGCCAAGGCAAATTCGTTTGAACACCAAAAGCCTCTTGATTGAAAAAGTTGCCCCATCTTCCGAAAGCCTGCCCTATACAAAAGCCGAGAACGGCAATATCAAACATAGGCAAAATATCTAATTTTGAAATCTTTGCATAAATACCACCGCCGAGAAAAGCACCGATTATTCCGCCGTAAATTGCCAGTCCACCTTCGTTTATATATAAAATTGAAATCAAGTTGTCTTTGTAGTCTTGGAAACTGAAAATGACATAATACAGCCGTGCACAAATCACGGCAGAAGCTGCACCTATCAATATACAGTTAAACAGCTTATCAGAATTAAGTTTAAATCGAGCTGCATTTTTCATTCCGTACAATACGGCAATCAAAAATCCGATAGCAATTAACAAACCATACCATCGAACCGTAATAATCCCGATTTTAAAAATCACCGGGTCAATTGTAAAATGAAAACCAAGCCCCGGGAAATCAACATGATACATAGCTTACTCCTCAGCGGATGGCATAATTACAGACAAACAGCAGTTGCTTGTATCAAGAATTGAATTAAGCCGTTCGCTTAGCATCTCTGCCGAAGTATTTGCAATAGCTTCAATATGGCAAAATGCTTCCCGTCCCGAAAAATGAAAATCAAGAATCATATTTGCAATGGATTCAATACTGTTTAAAGAAGCTACGGATTCACCGTAAATCGCTTTTTTTGCTATTTCAAAATCTTCAGAATTTATGCCGCTTTTCTTTACTTCATCAATATATTTTTTAATAATGTCAGCTACTTGCTTCGGATCTCTTGATTCCCCCGAAAAAATAATCGAACGATACAAAGGGCCTTCAAAAACCTCATAGCCAAATGTAGAGTTAATTAGATTTTTGTCCATCAGTTCGCGATAAAGCGGAGAAACATTTGATGCCAGCATGGCAAGCAAAATATCTGTTTGCGCCATTTCAGAGACATCGGATTGCTTCTCGCCTGCTTTTTCTTTAAATCCAAGCTGAAATAACGGAAGCCCTACCATGAACGATTGCTCAACATAATCTTTTACAATCTCATACGGCTCATCTGGGAAAATATTGTTAATTTCATGGCTTTCAGAATTTTTTAACATCTTATTACAAATTTCGAGCACTTCATTCTCATTAACATTTCCGACAACACAAAGCGCCATATTGTGCAAATTATAAAAGCTGTTATAACACTCATAAAGCTTTTCTGCTGTGATTTCAGCAATGCTTTCAACAGTACCTGCAATATCTATTTTAACAGGATGATTATGATACATGCCGCAAAGTAAATTAAAGAGCACACGCCATTCGGGGCTGTCATCGTACATCCTTATTTCCTGTCCGATAATACCCTGCTCTTTTTGCACGGTTTCCTTTGTAAAGTATGGTGACTGCACAAAATCAAGCAGAATTTCAAAGGATTCCTTGAAATTCTCTGTCGTACTGAATAAATAGCAGGTTTTATCAAACGAGGTATATGCATTTGCGCTTGCTCCTGTTTCTGCATAACGAGCAAATGCATCGCCGTCTTCGCTTTCAAAAAGCTTATGCTCCAAATAATGCGCAATTCCGTCGGGTACAGTAATAACATCGTTACCGTCAATTTGGAATTCCGTATTGATTGAGCCGTATTTCGTCCCTAAGATAGCATAGGAAGAAGTATATCCCACCTTAGGATACACAAAAATCGTAAGCCCTGATGGGTGATTAATTTTATAATAGCTTTCGTTTACACGGTCGCTTCTAATCTCTTTTACTAACATAGATATTTCCTCGGCCTTTCTTAGTCTTTAGGACAAAGCATATAAACTGTGTCAAGAGTGACTTTGTTTGCCGCTGCGATTATCTGCTCTTTTGTAACGGCATTAATTTGTTCTGCCGCTTCTTTCGGCGAAAGCTGTTCGCGGTCAAGCATTTGTGAAATATACCATGCTTCCATTCCTCCAAGCGTATCCGACATACTGTTGAAGCCGTTTGCAACGGCAAGCTTTGCAGCTTCAATTTCAAAGTTTGAAATCTCCCCGTCTTGCATGGCTTTAAGTTCTGTTAAAACAGCATTTTTCACTTTTTCGATATTTTCGGTTTCTACTCCGCTTTCAACCAAAATAATGCCTTTATTTCTATCGTATCTTGCAGAGCAATAATAGCAAAGGCTTTGCTTCTCACGAATATTTAAAAAGAATTTCGAACTTGGTGTACCGCCCAAAACAGATGTCATAAGACGAGTAGCCATAACGTCATCATCAGGCTCTGAAACTCCTGCACGAAAACCCATTACAAGCTTAGACTGTGTAACCTCGGTTTTTTCTATCTCGGATTTTGCTTCTTTTGCTGTTCTTACAGTCTCAGTGCCAAATGGTGTTACAACACGATTTATATTATTAAATGCATTTTTAAAGCTATCAAACACCGCATCGGAATCACTTCCGCCAAGCACCATAATCTCCATACGAGAGTTTTTCAAAAGCCGCTGCCATCCTTCATAAACATCTGAAAGCGTCAGCTTTTCAACTGCCTCACGACTACCGTAGCGGCTAATTCCGAACGCTTCGTCTTTACACATAATTTCCAAGCAACGGTTTGCAGCATAGATACGCTTCTCGTTGAACTCTGAATCAATTAAATCGATAAGCTGACGGCGTTCCTGCTCTAAATCCTCTGAACAAAAGGCTCCGTCAATAAGCTTAGGTTCAAAGATAATATTAATTAAAAGCTCTGCAAGTGCAGACGATATTTTATCGTTATTCATTACATAGCGGTCGTCAAGCCCTGCAATTGAAACAGTAAGCGAATGCACTTCTCCAGTTTTACGGAAGCCTGCTGTAAGCATCGCACCATAAAGCTCGCAAAGGCGTTTGTTTAAAGCTGTAAAGTCGGGATATTTTGCACATGTACGTGTTAATATATTTGGAACAATAGCATTAACAGCCGCATTTTCTTTTAAAAGCGGCAAAAACATCGTAACACTTAAACGTATTGTTTTGAATTTATCGTCAGAAATACTGTTAAAATATACACCGTCACATATTGTTCGGCGGCTTATTTCATTCACAAAATCAGCTCCAAATCTATTTACATAAAAAACAATGGTAATTATATCATATTCTGCCCCAAAATTAAAGAAAATATTTTAAAATAAGACTTAATATCAAGATTGTTTAAAACATTAATATATGCTAAAATTAGCAATAACAAAGAAAAGGATTAAGCAAATGAAACAAGAAGATAGGCATAATAATTTATTGCAAATTTTAAATGAATATAATAAAAGCGGAATAATTCCAATGCATATGCCTGGACACAAGCGCAATGCAAAAATGCTTAATAATGACTTACCTTGGAAGCTTGATATTACTGAAGTTGGAGATTTCGATAATTTACATAATCCAACAGGCATTTTAAAAGACAGCATGAATCGTGCCGCAAAGCTTTGGGGAAGCAGGCACGCTTATTATCTTGTAAACGGAAGCACGGCAGGTATTTTGTCAGGAATACACGCCTGTACAAACTACGGCGACAAAATTTTAATTGCAAGGAATTGCCATAAATCAGTATATCATGCAATTGAGATTTGCGGTCTTAATCCAATTTATATTGAGCCAGCTGTAATTGAATCATACGATATTTACGGCAGTATCTTACCAAAAGATATAAAAAATACTCTAAATAAGCATCCTGACATTAAACTTGCTGTTATCACTTCGCCGACATATGAGGGAATTATCAGTGACATTTCTTCAATTGCAAATATACTACACAAAAAAAACATTCCGCTGCTAATAGATGAAGCACACGGAGCACATTTAGGGTTTTTTAGCGGATTACCAAAAGGCGCTGTAGATCTTGGCGCCGATATTGTTATTCACAGCCTGCATAAAACGCTGCCAAGCCTTACTCAAACAGGAGTGATGCATATTCAAGGTGACTTGGTTTGTGAAAAGAAAATTCAGCATGCACTTTCTGTTTTTCAAACCAGCAGCCCTTCATATGTTCTGATGGCTTCTATTGATAATTGCATTGATTTACTTGAAAAACACGGCGAAGAACTGTTTGAAAAATGGAGTAATCAACTAAAAATATTTTCAGAATCAACTTCAAAATTAAAGCACCTCAGAGTTTTCGGCAGTGAAAAAAATCATGCTGATAATTCTTCCGTTTATGCTTACGACCCTGCAAAGATTTTGATTTCTTGCAATAACACAAATTATTCAGGTACGGCAATTCAAAACAAATTGCTGTCAGAATTTAATATTCAGCTTGAAATGGCATACTTAAACAACGCCTTGGCGATTACAAGCATATGCGACGATGATGAGAGCCTGATTCGTTTTGCAAAAGCCTTAATTGAAATTGACAATGAATGTGTAAAAATAAATAACGAGAAAAGCAATTTAAGCTTTTCCCCATCAATTCAAACGCAAAAAATTCAAATT
>JAUZPX010000124.1 GCA_030705695.1 Bacillota bacterium | reverse complement strand
TTTGCGAGATTATAAAGATACTATCCCTCAGGTTTTCTGGTACAACGGCTTTATCATACTTTCTAACGGTAGTCAGAGTAAAATTGGCAGCATTACATCCACAATGGAATTTTTCAATGAGTGGAAGAAAATTGACAGCGAAAAAGAAGAGGTAAAAGTCAGTCTTGAAACAATGTTACGTGGCACATGCGACAAAGATAAAATTCTTGATATTCTCGAAAATTTTATACTGTTTCAAAATGACAATATTAAAATTGTTCCTAAAAACCACCAGTTTTTAGGAGTTAACAATGCTATTGATGCAGTTACAGACATTAAAAACAAAAATGGTAAACTGGGAGTATTTTGGCATACACAAGGGAGTGGGAAAAGCTTCTCTATGGTATTCTTTACGCAAAAAATATTGCGTAAAATCCCCGGGAACTGGACTTTTGTTATTGTTACAGACAGAACCGATTTAGATGACCAGATATATAAAACCTTTTCTTCTGTCGGTGCAGTTCATGAAGATTGCCAGGCAGACAGCTGCCAAGGATTAAAAGAGCTTTTGCAACAAGATCACCGAATGATCTTTACATTGATACAAAAGTTTCAATGGGATGATGTAGCTGAACCTGTTACTTTACGTGACGATGTTATTGTAATTACCGATGAAGCGCACCGAAGTCAATATGATACATTGGCGCAAAATATGCGTCGAGCTTTGCCAAAGGCATCATTTATAGGCTTTACAGGAACACCGCTCGTTGAGGGCGACGCTATTACCCGCGATGTATTTGGTGATTATGTAAGTGTTTATGATTTTTCAGCAGCGATTGAAGATGGCGCAACTGTACCACTTTATTATGAAAATCGCATCCCTGAGCTTCAATTAATCAATGAAAATCTTAATGATGACTTAGCAGATGTTATAGAAGAAGCATTTCTTGACGAGGCACAAGAGGACAAGCTTGAACGTGAGTTTTTGCGCGAATATCATCTTATTACCAGAGAAGAACGCCTTGATAAAATAGCCGAAGACATTGTCGATCACTATATGAACCGTGGCTATATGGGCAAAGCAATGGTCGTCAGCATAGACAAAATCACTGCTGTTAAAATGTATCTCAAGGTGCAGATACAATGGAAAAAGTATATTGTAAAGTTAAAAATGCAAATTAAATCTGTCGATGCGCACAGTGCAGCCCTAATTAAAGCGAAAATCAGATATATGGAAGAAACCGATATGGCTGTTGTCGTTTCTTCATCTCAAAATGAAGTTGATGATTTCCGCAAAAAAGGGATTGACATCTTACCTATTCGTAAGCGTATGCAGGATGAACAATTAGACGTTAAATTTAAACATGCGGAAAATCCACTACGCATTGTTTTTGTTTGTGCAATGTGGATTACAGGGTTTGATGTACAATCATTATCCACTGTATATTTGGACAAGCCGATGAAAAATCATACACTAATGCAAACTATTGCACGTGCCAACCGAGTATTTGAAGGTAAAACAAATGGCTTAATTGTTGATTATATTGGTGTTTTTCGTAATTTGCAAAAAGCTTTGTCTATCTATGCGAAACCTGGTCAAGGCAGTATTGAGGCACCGGTAAAAAACAAGGAACAAATGCTGACAGACCTTACCGAAACAGTAAAACAAGCAGATGAGTTTTGTCGCAACCTCAAAATTGACCTGGACAAAATAATCTCTGCCACACCAAATAGTTTCGAAAAAATCGGCTTGATGGATGACGCCATCGAATCAATTCTTAAAGACGAAGAAACAAAGAAGCGATTTTTACAGCTTGGTTCTCTTGCGTGGCGATTGTTTAAATCAATATTACCAGACAATCGTTCATTTCAAATTGAACCCATATGTCAGTTGCTTCATAGCCTTGTTGAAAAAATTAAATCATTAAATCCAATTGTTAATATTGACCATGTTATGAACGGAATTGAAGAAGTACTTGACATATCTATTGATGCAGAAGGCTATATTATTAACGATGACAAAGAAAACATCGTTGATTTATCAGGACTTGATTTTGACAAGATGCGTCGTGATTTTGAGAAAAAGCATAAAAACACTGAACTACAAAAGCTTAAAAACAAGGTTGAGCAAGTATTAAATGATATGGTATCGAAAAATAAAACACGTACCGATTATTTAGAATGCTTTGAACAAATGATTGAAGAGTATAATTCTGGTAGCAAAAACGTAGATATTATTTATCGAAATCTTGTGGATTTTGCAGAAGCATTGAATGATGAACAAAAGCGTCATATTCAGGAGAACATTTCAGAAGAAGAACTCGCTTTATTTGACATTTTGATTAAGCCTGAAATGGAACTATCAGAGAAGGAAAAGTTGCAAGTGAAAAAAGTTGCACGTCAGCTACTTGATACTTTAAAGACTGAAAAATTAGTTCTTGATTGGCGCAAGAAGCAGCAAGCTCGTGCTGAAGTCTTGTATACAATCGAAACTGTTCTTGATGAAGACTTGCCGAGAAGCTATTCCGTTGATGTTTATCGTAAAAAATGCGAATTGGTTTATCAGCATGTTTACGATAATTACTATGGAAACGGACAAAGTCTATATAGTATAGCATAATAAGTCAAGCCCACCTGCACGGTGGGCTTGCTGCTTTTTAGGCATGGACAATTTCTATATTGATAATCTCCATGGCACTATTTCTGATATTATTCATTTTTCTTACCCATTCCAGTCATACCAAGGCTTCCCGGTGTTTTCAGCGTCATTCCCACTCAATAGTTGCCGGGGGCTTGCTTGTTATGTCATAGCAGATTCTGTTGACATGGGCAACTTCGTTAATTATCCTATTGGCAACTTTATCAAGCACTTCATAAGGAATTTTTGCCCAGTCCGCAGTCATAAAATCAGTAGTGGTTACAGCGCGCAGTGCAATTGTATATTCGTATGTACGCATATCGCCCATAACGCCTACACTTTTCATATCCGTAATAACTGCAAAATACTGATTGATGCTTCTGTCAAGAGCTGCATTTTTGATTTCCTCACGAAATATAGCATCAGCATCCCTTAAAATGTCCAGCTTGTCCTCTGTTACTTCGCCGATTACTCTGATTCCCAGTCCGGGGCCGGGGAAGGGTTGACGCCATACCATGTCTTCAGGCATACCAAGTTCTATTCCGGCACGTCTTACTTCGTCTTTAAACAATAAGCGGAGCGGTTCAATGATTTCCTTAAAATCCACATGGTCGGGAAGACCTCCAACATTGTGGTGGCTTTTAATAACGGCAGCATCGCCGAGACCGCTTTCTATTACATCAGGATAAATCGTGCCCTGCACCAGATAATCTACAGTTCCGATTTTTTTGGCTTCTTTTTCAAAAACCCTGATAAATTCTTCCCCGATAATTTTTCTCTTTTTTTCAGGCTCAGTAACGCCCTTAAGCTTTGATAAAAACTGATCTTTTACGTCAACCTTAACAAAGTTGATATCATATTGCTCTGTAAACATTTTTTCGACGCTTTCAGCTTCGCCTTTACGGAGAAGTCCATGGTCAACAAAAATACAGGTAAGGTTCTTGCCGATAGCCTTGTGCATCAAAACTGCGCAAACAGAGCTGTCAACACCGCCCGAAAGAGCGCAGAGTGCCTTTCTATCTCCGATTTTTTCTTTAAGGTAATTGATTTGGCTTTCAACAAAGTTAGCCATATTCCAATTGCCTTTAAATTTACATATTTCATAAAGGAAGTTATGGATCATTTTTGAGCCTTCGTTAGTATGGTTTACTTCCAGATGGAACTGGATTCCGTAAAGAGCTTTTCCGGCATTTTCAAAGCTGGCTGAAGGACAATTATTCGTAGTGCCTGTAACCGTAAAACCCTCCGGCAGTTTTGAAATATAGTCATTATGGCTCATCCAGCAGATGTTATGCTTTGTTACGTCTTTATAAAAGGGAGAATCTTTATAATCTATTTCAATTTTGCCGTACTCTCTGTTTGCAGCGTTTTCAACCTTACCGCCTAACATATAGGCCATAAGCTGAGCACCGTAGCATATACCTAGCACCGGAACGCCCATTTCAAAAATGCGCACATCACATTTGGGAGAACCCTCATCGTATACGCTGTTCGGACCACCGGTAAAAATAACGGCACTCGGAGACATTTCTTTAATTTTTTCAAAAGGCGTTGTATAAGGGTGCACTTCACAGTACACATTTTCCTCTCTTACACGCCTTGCAATCAGCTGATTATACTGGCCGCCGAAGTCCAGTATCAGTACAAATTCTTTAGTGTCCATAGCTCCTCCTTATTTCTTAAAATCTTTTATTTATAATAAGCCTTAAATTATCTGTAATAACCTATGCTTTAATTTATTTATACCATAAATTACCCTGTAATTCATTTTTTTCAAAGGAAATAACTTTCCACAATAAAATTATTATATCATAAAAGGAAGTTTTTAGCAAGGGATGATAATTGGAAAAAATTATGTTTGTTCCTTGTATTATTTATGGCAATATGGTATAATTTTAGAGATTGGAGTGTGGATATATGACAACCAGAATAAATGTTGGGGGCATAATAATCGGCGGTGGAGCGCCCATAACAATTCAATCTATGACTAATACTGATACAGAGGATGCGAAAGCAACTTTAGAACAGATAAAAAGGCTTTCTGATGCAGGCTGCGAAATAGTCAGGGTATCGGTTCCTACACAAGAGGCGGTAGAAGCCCTAAAGATAATTGCGGGGCGTTCGCCTATTCCGGTTGTTGCAGATATTCACTTTGATTATCGCCTTGCTATAGCGAGCATAGAAGCCGGAGCTTCTAAAGTAAGAATAAATCCGGG
>JAUZPX010000123.1 GCA_030705695.1 Bacillota bacterium | reverse complement strand
CTTCCGAAAGCCGTTTCCCTGTTCCGTCTTCAATACCTTTCATGCATAAAACAAAAGTTTTACCTGTTAAGTCGAATTTAGCAACATCAGAAATAAACTGGCGCAAATGTTGAGAGCTTATAGAAATAATAATGACTTCACCGTGTGTAACGGCTTCTTCAAGATTATCTGAAACTTTAATTGATTCTCTAAAAGAGAGATTATTGTTTTTTCTTGTTGTTTTCAGTTCAATAAATTCAGGAGCATCTGAAAGCCCCCACGATAATACATCGTTTCCGATTTTATCAAGATACCATGCAATATAAGAACCCCAGCGACCGCATCCCAAGACAGATATTTTCAAAAAAATCACACCTTACTATTCAACAATAAATATAGTTGATTATCTTGTAAACTGTACCGCTTTAGCGGTCTATTTTCCGCTGCACTGTGTTGTCTTCGTCGGAATCCGAAAGGATTCCATCCTCATCCGCCTTGCGCATCAGAAAATCGCATTGCAAATCCAAGTGCAATTTTCAAGTTAATCAACTATAAATTATATCATAAAGTTATTTGCTTTCAAGTTTAGATTTTGTAAAAAGTTCTTTAATACCGATAATTAACAGTAATACTCCAAACATTTTTGACAAAATATTATTATTGATCATTCCCGATAACCAGGAACCGACAAGCGTTCCCAATACGCCAAGTATTGCAAAAGGGATTGCAATTTTCCATACGATAAGTTTCTTTTTAATATAAACCGCAATTGCCACTAATGCGATTGGAATAAAAAATATCAAGTTTATTCCCTGAGCGGTTGATTGATTTACACAAGCAAAAATGCTTAAATATATTATTAATATTCCACCGCCGCCAAGCCCCATAGCACCTAAAATACCTGAAATAAGACCTGCGGCAATTATAGCCCAATTCATCTTAAGAGCAGCCGTATTGCTGCCCAAATCATTAGCAACGCAAATAGTTTGCGAAGTATGCCTTGCTTGATTTTTGATAATAAAAGCGAACCGATTCCAGCACCTATCAGCCCAAACGGAAGATATGGCAATGCATCAGCAAAAGTAACTCTTCCGCTAAGTAAATAAATTGTTGCGCTTACAACGCAAATCGGTAAAATGATAAAAACAGAAGTTGCATGTGCTTTTTTTGCATCAATAGATGTTTTCAAAATCGGAACGACAATCATTCCGCCGCCTGCACCAAGAAGACCGTTAATCAAGCCGGTTGCACTTCCGCCAACAACTTTAACCCATTTTTTCAAAATAATAACCGTCCTAAAATCAAAATAAAAATACCCGCCTAACCGTGTTGCGTTGATGATAACCTGCCTACTAAGTTAAGCAGGTGGGTGCCGCCCATTTGCATCATAGGCTCCCAACTTCCGAATGAATTCGGGAGGTCTGCACACAGCATTTGGAGTAAGGCTCCCAAAAATAATGTTGTAGGGTTATATAAACGCAATTCACGTATCAGGCAGGATTTTACCTGTCATTATTATATATTTAATTTTAAGCGGTATACTTTAAATTCAAAGATTTTAATCTTCGGGTTGTTCTTCGTCTTCGTAGAGATCTTCAAAACGGCTTTCAAAAATTTCTGCAAGTTTGTCAAGAAGGTCATCATCTTCGACTTCTGCAAGCTGTTGCTCTCCGTCTTCTTCAATCACTTCAAAAATATAATATTCGCCGTCAGAATTTATTTCGTCCTCTGCGTTTTCGAAAACAGGGTATAGAGCATAAAACATACCGTCATCATTTTCAATAACGTCAAGAATTTCAAAACTATGTTCGTTACCTTCATCGTCCACCAAAGTGATTAAATCTGCTGCAAATTCATTATCCATTTCGTTCACTCCTTCTGTTTTGGTATTATCATTGTACCTTCATGGTTAGTCTAAGTCAAGAGGAAAAGTTTATTGAATCCATAATTAACAAAAATATATATTTTACACAAAAAAGTATTGACTTTTGTGGAAAAAGAGGTATAATATAGTTAATCCAAAAGAGAATAGAAATGAAACAAGTAATGAAATAACGTTTCATATAGATCCTCTGATTAGGGTTAAATAAATTATAGAAGGAGCTGAGTCCGATGGGCGAGTTAACACCAGAAATATCAGATTGCTTTGTCCGCGTCGGTCAAAGCAAATAAAAGAAATTTTCAGAAAGTTCCAATCTTATTTTATTCATGGGATGTGATAAAATAATGATTGAATACAACGATAGGTTGTATTTATAGAATTAAGCATTAAGAATAAAGTAGGAAGGCTTTATTCGAAGGTATGCGGAGATTATTCGTAGCCAAATGTAATTTCTGAACTACCATCGCTTATAATTTCCTTTTTCCTTTTAAATATATTTAATCAATTGGAGAATTGTCCAATGCAGAATTCATTTTAATGATAAACCATTTGTTAAGAACAAGGAAGACAAATTGATTTATTAATGAAGTGACCCATTAAAATTTAATATTTAAAATATAAAACCGGCTGATTTTTTCAGTCGGTTTTGCTATTATTTGCTGTTTTTTAATATTTCTTGATAATATTCTTTAATTAGGGTATAATATACAGGAATATTATACCGATTGGGAGGAGCTCAATGTTTCAGAAAGATTGGAACGAACTGCCTGAAGAGCTCAGAAACGATAAAGTAAAAGTATATTACGATATTTTATCTCATAAAAAGTGCAGTCTGTTGTTTAAAAGAGTCATTGATTTTATTTTATCAATTATATTAATTTTACTATTACTAGTTCCTATGATTGTAATTGCCATTATTATAAAATTAACAAGCAGAGGACCTGTTATCTTTAAACAAGAACGAATTACTACTTACGTAAAAAAGTTTCAAATATATAAATTCAGAACTATGGTACAAGACGCTGATAAAAAAGGTTCGTTAGTGACTGTTGCTGGAGATTCCCGAATTACAAATGTCGGAAGATTTTTAAGAAAATACAGGCTTGATGAAATTCCTCAATTATTTAATGTTTTAGCAGGAAGTATGAGCTTTGTTGGTACTCGACCTGAGGTAAAGCGTTTTGTTGATCATTATACTGATGAAATGATGGCAACGCTTTTAATGCCTGCCGGTGTTACATCGCTTGCAAGCATTACGTTTAAAGATGAAGACAGCATGTTCAAAACACAAAAAGAAATTGACGATGAATATATCAATATTATTCTTCCGCAAAAAATGGTTTATAACTTAGAATACATTGAAAAATACAGATTCTTAAATGATATTAAATTGATTTTTAAAACTGTTGCAAATATTTTTAGCTGAAAATAATACGTTTAATAAGTGTGGTGACAGAAGTTTGCTGAATGAAGTTCAGATGTTTTATTTCAAGTTGAGAGAGAAGATACCTTTTTTGTTTGATTCTTCTGTTTTCCGCTTTGTTTACATAGCACTTTTGTTTTTGGACTCCGTTTTTTATGCAAAAATAGTAACTGATTTTCTATATTTCGCCATTTTTGGATGGGGAGTTGCCATAACTTTTTTCAATTATATTTTTAACGGAAAAGTTATCAAGATTAAATATATCGGTTGGATTTCTGCTTTTCTTATAAGCACGGTCGTTACGATGTTTATTAATATTAACAGTAATTTTTGGCCGAATTTTGTAATGTTATTGCATATATCAGTTTGTTTTATTGTTTTTTACGGTATGCATGTGGAAAGCGACAAGCAGAAAATCAAAAAAGAGATTTATTATATTGCAAAGTTTATTGTAATTGCTTCATCTGTAATTGCTGCTATTGGTTTTGTGTTGTTAATAATATTTGAAAAGCAGATAATTGTTCAAGGAAGCAAATGCATTATTTACGAAAATCGTTTTACAGGAATATACACTAATCCGAATCTTCTTGCGTTTTCAGCAGTTGTAGCTATTTTTATGTGTCATATTCTTATTCAAAAATCTTTTCTTCAGGATATTGGAAAGAAAATGCCACATAAAGCTCTATTAATTACATGTGTTGTATTAAACGTGCTTTCGCTTTTCCTTTCAGATTCTAACGATTCAACTGTGTTTTTGGCAATTTATATTGTTTTATTTATGATTTACAAGCTTTTCTTTGAACAAAAGAAAGCGTCTGAAGAAAATAATCAAGATGCAAATAAATCTTCATTTCAAATTTTAAAAAAGTGCGGGATTGTGTTTTTAGCTACAGTTGTAATTAGCGTAGGTTGTTTCACTGCTCGATTTATTTCGCAAAACGGAATGATGGAAGTTATGGATTTTGCAAAAGCAATTCATATAACTATCCCCGGGGCACAAAACAATAAGGAAATAACGTTTGAACACCAAAATACAAATATTGATAGCGGAAGAATTGTCTTGCTGTCGCAGTCTACTATTCTTATCAGCGAGGATCCTATATTTGGTATTGGAAAAGGAAATCTTGTCGAATACGGTAACAGGTATATTAAGGGCGGACTTCATTTTGACGATTTGCATAACGGTTTTTTAACGATTCTTGTATGCTCTGGTTTGGTTGGCTTCACAATTTTTATTATTTTTTGTCTTTATATAGGACGCCGAATGCTTCTTTGTCTGTTTAGAAGCAGAAAGTTTATTTCAAATTATTCCATATTTCCGTGTTTTATAATGTTTATCATTTCGTATTGTTTCTACGGCCTTTTCGAAAAAACAGTTCTATTGGATATTACATTTATGGTTATGATTTTTTGGTTAATTATCGGATATGCATTTGTATATACTAAGGAAATTGAAAATTCAAGACGTTACCATATGTTAAAACGATATAGAATTATTGAAAAAGAACAGAAAGAAAAAGCAAAACAGTTGTAAAAGATACCAATACGGTTATAATAATTTTTAAATAAATATT
>JAUZPX010000122.1 GCA_030705695.1 Bacillota bacterium | reverse complement strand
GTTTTGCTGTTGGAACATCTGCTGTCCAGATTCCTGTTGTACCGATTTGTGTGAACGGATATACTGTTTGAGTTCCTGAGAATGAGAACAGATATACGCCTGTCCAGTTTGCGACTGTGTTATCGAAATACAATGTTGTTGTTCCAGTTAGAGGAATATCAGTGCTAGAATCATAAACTCCCCATGTTCCGGCTGTATCGCTTGTAATGGTGAATTTATTGTTTGTTCCCATTGCGCCTGTGGATGTCCAGCTGTTCCATGCTGTTGCTGTTGAGAAAGCAACTGATGGATCGCATCTGTAGAAATCAATTGTTGTCCATGAGCTTGGAATTCCTGCACTCCATACAATGGAGTTTACAGCTGTCATTTGAATGCTTTGTTGAGTTGATGAATTATATGCATAAATAGCCGCACTTGCTGTGCCTACCCAACCAAGGCTGTCCTTAAAGTAGACAGTTGTTGTTGCGACTGTTGTAGGTGCAACTGTTGGTGCTATTGTAGGTAAAGTTGTTGGTGCTGCAGTTGGAGTTTTTGTTGGTGCTACTGTTGGCTGTGTTGCTGGTTGCGTTACCGGTTGAGTTGCAATTGCAAACCAAGTGCCTATCGGCGAACTTCCATATGACATTTTAGCTAAATATTCTTGAATAATTGTAACGTCCTTAATATCAAGTCCATCACTTTTTGATGTAACGGTACTTAAATTAACATTACCTGTTAATAATGAATTACCTGATAATTTAAGCATCTTTGCTAAATGCTCTTGAATTAATGTTGCGTCTTTAATTTGAACTATACCGTTCAAATCAGTATCACCATATAGTAATTGACCTTCATGGGTACTTGCTCCCGAAGTAATTGTTGCAGATGCAGCGCTTGCAGAAAGCATTGTAAACATGCTTACCAAAAGCATTACAGCTAAAACAACACTCCAAAACTTCCTTTGAGATTGTTTCATTTTGTATTACCCTCCTAAAATTTTTAGATACTTTGCCATCGTGTCCATTATACAATTTTTAGCGAATTGATTCAATAACAAAATGAATTATAACTATAAAATAAAATGCCCTTTTTTTGTTATGATTGTACAAAAAGATTTCAACTAACACAAAATTCAAAATATTTATGCAATGATTTTACTATTTTCACTCAATATTTCAATCGTGTTTTTTGCTTGACATTCATGTCAGTGCAGGTTACAATTTGGATTGTAATTTTTTATTCGGGCAACAGGAGGAAAATGTGTGAAAGCCAGCGAAAAAACAATGGAAAAAATTGTATCTCTCTGTAAAAACAGGGGGTTTGTTTATGCGGGGTCGGAAATTTACGGCGGATTATCAAATTCTTGGGATTTCGGTCCGCTAGGTGTTCTTTTTAAGAATAATATTAAAAATGCTTGGCTTAGAAAATTTGTACAAGAAAGCAAATATAATGTAGGGCTTGATTCTGCAATTCTTATGAATCCGCAAACTTGGGTCGCATCAGGTCATGTTGGCGGCTTTTCAGACCCGCTTATGGACTGCAAAGAATGCAAAACACGTCACAGAGCGGACAAGCTTATTGAGGACAACGGCGGTGACCCCAACGGAATGACTCATGAGCAAATGGCTCAGTATATTTCCGAACATAATATTGTGTGCCCTGACTGCGGAAAAGCAAATTTTACAGATATCCGCCAGTTTAATTTGATGTTTAAAACATATCAGGGTGTAACCGAAAACGCAAAAAATGAAGTTTATCTTCGTCCAGAAACGGCTCAGGGAATTTTCGTAAACTTTGCGAACATCCAAAGAACTACACGTAAAAAAATCCCATTTGGCGTTGCTCAAATTGGAAAATCATTTCGTAATGAAATCACTCCAGGCAACTTTATTTTCAGAATTCGTGAATTTGAGCAAATGGAGCTTGAATTTTTCTGCAAACCGGGTACTGATCTTGATTGGTTCTACTATTGGAAAGATTTTTGCAAAAATTGGCTTCTTTCTCTCGGACTTACCGAAGAAAATATCCGTCTGAGAGATCACTCTGCAGATGAGCTCTCTTTTTACTCGAAAGCTACAACTGATATAGAATTTCGCTTTCCATTTGGGTGGGGCGAGCTTTGGGGCATAGCCGACAGAACAGACTATGACCTGAATTGCCATCAAAACCATTCGGGTAAAGCGCTGGATTATTTTGATTCAACTGATAATTCGCGTTATGTACCTTATGTAGTAGAGCCCTCACTAGGTGCTGACCGTGTAACATTGGCATTCCTTTGCGATGCTTACGACGAAGAAACAGTCGGCGAAGACGACACTCGAATCGTTATGCATTTACACCCTGCTCTTGCACCGTATAAGGCTGCTATTCTTCCGCTTTCCAAGAAGCTCAGCGAACCTGCTGAAGAAATCTATTCAAAGCTTGCAAAAGCTTTTTCTGTGGATTTTGATGATACAGGCTCTATCGGAAAGCGCTACCGCCGCCAGGACGAAATCGGTACTCCTTTCTGCATTACTTTCGATTTCGACAGCCTCGAAGACGGCTGTGTTACTGTACGTGACCGTGACAGCATGAATCAGGAAAGAATTGCTATTGATCAACTTGAAAGCTATATAGCTTCAAAATTAGTGTTTTAATCGGAATATTATTTAAATGATAAAAATCCCGTCAACTAAGCTAACTTTCCTCAATTAAGCATTTTAACACATATAGATTTTTTTAACGCCTTTGATTTAACAAACCGGCCGAAAAGAGGATACTCTCCTTTTCTGCTGGTTTTGTATTTGATGCTGTACTTTTACTAATGTTGTATAACAAGTAATTCTTTTTTGATTATATGTCATTTAAAATGCATTAATATATGTTAACTATTTAATACAATGATTATAATAATGTCAGGAAGAGATTAATTATGATATCTTACGAGCCATTTTGGAAAACAATTAAAGAAAAATCAATAACAAGCTACGCTTTAACAAAAAAGATGAGTGTAAAAGAATCAACTTTATACAGGATGAGAAAATGTAAACCCATGACAACAACAACGATTGATGATTTATGCAGAATTTTAAATTGCGAAGTTCAAAACATCATACGTTATATCCCAGACGAGCATGAATAGAAATAGTCATACCAGTGGAAATTAAGTTTTTTTCTTGTAGCGTTATATGAAAATTAGGCAAAGCACTTCTTTTTATTTTTGAAAGGATGATATTTTGAAACTGGCAATTATCGGTTCACGGAATATTACTGATATAAATCTTGATAACTTCGTTCCGAAAAACGCAACAATGATTATCAGCGGCGGTGCAATCGGTATTGATTCTCTCGCCGAGGAATATGCAGACCGTCATTGCCTGAAAAAATTAATTATTAAACCGGATTACAGCACTTTCGGTAAGGTCGCGCCTCTGATTCGAAACAAAGCAATCGTGAACGCTGCCGACCAAATTCTTGCAATTTGGGACGGGAAATCCCCCGGAACAAAATTCACTATGGATTATGCCGAAAAAAAAGGAAAGCTGGCTTTACTGATTTTGGTATAAAATAGTCAATTAACTTCAAAAAAGCACGGCTCGTTTGAGCCGTGCTTTTAAAATATTATAATACTTAATTATTTAATTACACGAATGCGGAACACTCCGTCAATAGCGGAAATAGCATTCGTTAAATCATCGTTAAGATCATTGGCATCAAGAATCGTGTAAGCAACATCTTTACGTGATTTACTCTCCATGTTTTCGATATTTGCGCCCTTTTCTCCGAACTTACCACAAATTTGAGTAAGAATCGAAGGAACATTCTTGTGGACAACACAATAGCGAACGCCGCCGGTTCTTGCCATATTAATATTTGGGAAGTTTACGGAATTAAGTATATTTCCGTCTTCCAAGTAGGCTTTCACTTCATCGGCGGCCATAATTGCACAGTTGTCCTCGCTTTCAGGAGTGGAAGCTCCCAAATGCGGCATAGCAATAACGCCTTTTGCTCCAATCAAATCATCAGTTGCAAAATCGGTTACATATGAAGCGATTTTGCCGCTTTCAAGTGCTTTCAGTACATCGGCGGAATTTACAAGCTCAGCTCTGGAGTAATTTAAAATTCTTACTCCATCTTTCATTTTTGCTATGTTTTCAGCACAAATTACATCCTTTGTACTGTCGGTAAGCGGTACATGAACGGTAATATAATCGCACTCGGTAAAAATAGTATCAAGAAAATGAGCATGTGTTACATGGCTGGAAAGTCCCCAGGCATTATCAACAGAAAGATAAGGATCATATCCGTAAACATCCATACCCAGCGCTTTTGCGGCATTGGCAACTAATATTCCGATTGCTCCGAGTCCGACAACACCTAGCTTCTTGCCCTTAATTTCAGGGCCTACAAAAGCCGCTTTGCCTTTTTCAACAAGCTTTGGAACTTGATCTCCGCTGCCTTTTAAGGTTTTTGCCCATTCAACACCGCCAATAATATCACGTGAACTTAACAGTAATCCGGCAATAACAAGCTCTTTTACAGCGTTTGCGTTTGCACCCGGAGTGTTAAACACAACAATGCCTTTTTCAGTGCATTTATCTACAGGGATATTATTTACGCCTGCACCTGCTCTTGCAATTGCAAGAAGGCTTTCAGGCAATTCCATATCGTGCATTGATGCAGAACGCACAAGGATAGCATCTGGGGTTGCTGCCTCATCGGCGCACTTATAATTATCGCCTAAGCGGTTAAGACCGATTGCAGCAATTTTATTTAAAGTTTGAATTTGATACATTGTAATCATTCCTCGCAAATTTGTATTAAAGAAATCAGCTGTTGGCTTTCTCGAATTCAGCCATAAATTTCACAAGGTCTTCAACACCCTTGACAGGCATAGCATTATAAATTGATGCTCTCATACCGCCAACAGAACGGTGACCTTTAAGATTTACAAAACAGGCGGCAGTTGCTTCT
>JAUZPX010000121.1 GCA_030705695.1 Bacillota bacterium | reverse complement strand
TGAAGTAATGACATCGCCGTCAAATATTTATGTTAAAAAGGAGCTTGCTCAAAAGCTTGGTATTCCTGAATTAAAATCGAAATAAACTAAAAAATATGCCTGCAGTTTTTAACACTGCAGGCAGTTCTTTATATTATTGACCTTCCACTATTCAAAAAAACATTCCGGAGATACCCATGAAAAGTATCCGCAAACTAACAAGTGCCAATGCGGCAGAAAGGCAGAGCATAATAACCGAGCCCTTAATACGTTTTGATAATCTTGCGCCAATCTGAGCGCCGACTATCGTACCAATAGCAATACAAATTGCCATGGGGAAGTAGTTGTTAAGCGAACCATCGTTTAAATGAACAATAACGCTAGATAACGATGAAAAAGCAAGCACAAAGTGTGAGGTAGCCGTTGCGAAGTGAGCAGGAAAGCCAAGAAATACAAGTGCCGGTACATGTACTATACCACCGCCTATACCGAGCAATCCCGATATAAAACCTACACCAATGCTTATTAAAATTCCTGCAAGCATATTAAAAGAAAACTTTACTTTGTTTCCTTCTCTGTCTTTTAGTTCCCTAACGACATTGCAAAACCCATTTTTTTTAATATGATTGCTCTTATCTCCACTTTTGCTTTTAAATGCAATTATAAAAGCAAAAACAAGCATGAATACACCAAAAATTGTATCGAATAAATTACGGTCAATCATTTGAGTTAAAAATGTACCGATTATAGAACCTGGTGATGTTGCAATTGCAAAAATAATTCCTGTTTTATAATCGATTCTTTTCATATATGCATATGCTAAAGAACCTGAAGACGAGTTAAACAAAACGGCAAACATAGATATAGCAGTAACTGTTTGAGTAGGCATTGATGGGTAAAATACCAGTAATAACGGAGTAAGCAGAAACCCACCTCCTGCACCGATAAGTGTACCGAAACCGCCTACAACTAACCCAAGTAATATAAAAAGCAGAAAGGATATCAAAAATTTCCCTCGCTTTCTTAAAGTCGAAATCATATAAAATAAGTATTTCACAAAATAACAATAAAAATTAATTATCGTTCAGAATAATATTTTTGTTAAAACCCTAAGTTATCATTAACAAGAATTATTTTTATTCTATCTTTTACTCGTTGTTGCCCTGTTATTAAATAACTGCAGCATACTCGTTCAGGGCTATCGCAGCCTGATGCCATATCTATTTGACCTTTGTCAATAGATATACAATGTCCTATTTTTCTGCAATATGTATGATTTCCCCTGTGTTTACATATTTTCGGCGCCGCAATTGTTTTTACCCTTTTTATCGCCTCGTTCATATCACAGACGATTTTATTGACTCCGACAATCATTATAACTGATTTTGGACCAAATGATATTGCACAAATTCGATTTGCATTTCCGTCGACATTATATAATTCGCCGTTTTCCGTAACTGCATTGCAGCTGCAGAAGTATGCATCAGAATTCAAAGCACTTATGTAAATGTTTCTAATATCTTCATCTGTTAATCCGGGCACATTTCTATTTAAAAAGTTATATCTGCCACATTTAAGATGTTCAATTATTCCTGTTTCAGAAAGGCTGACCGAACCGCCTGCTGAAACCGTGTCGCCTTCATTAAGCAAATAATTAACTAAAGGAACAACTTCTTCTTTGGTTTCGACGTAATAAGGTTTTATATTATTTTTTTGAAGTGAAAGCATAACCCTTTCAACTTTGTTGTCCATAATCGTCCTCCGAAAATATGTTTTTTTAAGTATACTACAAATCGGATTATAGTCAATAAAAGTATTAATTATTATATGTGCTTATAATAATTTGAATTGGAATTCCACAAATCATAACACCGTATGACAAAATTTTCATTATATTTTTGAATAATCTAACACATTATCCATAAATATGCAAATCTACCCTTAATAAATTTATTTTAAGCCTTCTGTAGGGAAAAAGGAGGAAATCCTTAAAATCCACCTAAAAAAGAGCATAAAGCAAAACCGCCTGAACGTACTGTTCAAGCGGTTTTTCATGGTTGCGGAGGCTGGACTCGAACCAACGACCTTCGGGTTATGAGTTACAGGAGTACTATAGAAAAGAGTAAATCCAGTATAATTATACACAATATAATGCGTATATTCTAAAACTAAAATCATATATATAGAATTGCATATAATAGCTCAAATGGTGGGTATGGGGCATAGTATGGGGCGGTTATTTGCCGTCAAGCTCTAAAAATTCATCAGTAATTATCTGCATAGCTTCTTCCTGCAATTCAGGCAGAACATGACTGTATGTGTCAAGCGTGATTTGGATGCTGGAATGTCCTAGAATTTTGCTTACCACTTTTACAGGTATTCCAGCTTCAAGTGCTCGGGTGGCAAAGGTGTGGCGAAGTGCATGGACGTTTCCATCAGCAACGTTTGCATCTTTCAGCGTCCTTTTAAAAAATTCTTGAAATGTTTTCGGTTCTACAAAATGGCCGTCCTCACGGCAAAACACAAGGTTGTTATCCTTGTATGCTTCGGCCCATTTTGCTTTATTGGTGTCTTCTGTGGTCTTGTACGCTTTTAATTTGTCCACAATGGCGGGAGATATAGATATAACTCTGTCGTTGCTGTTTTTCGTGTACGGCTGAACGGACAGAACGGTTTTACCGGGTATAGTCAGGTCAAAATTTTTTAAGCGTGAAAGCTGTTTGCTGATCTTAATTGTACGCTTTTCAAAATCTATATCTTTCCATGTCAGGGCTAAAATTTCACCCTGCCTCATACCTGAATATAAGTCAAGCAAAATAATCATGCCCCAACGTTGGCCATTGCAAGCCTTTTCTATGGCTTTTTGCTCGTCTGTGTCAAATACTCGAATGTCCTTTTTCTTTGGAGTTTCGGGCAATGTGACGCGCCCATCTGCTGCCGGGTTCTTCGGTATCATATCGTTTAAATAGGCAACCTGTAGGGCTTTTCGTAAGACAAGGTGAATATTTCTGATTGTCTTTTCCGAAAGCCCCTTGTTTGTATTTTTTTCTGATCTATTGGCTTTTTTATTTTTAACATTCTTCTGAACGACGCGCCCACTCTTAAGCATTTTGTTATAAACGCTCTGAATTGTGCCGCTCCCTAAATCTTTAAGCTTATAATGACCAAAATTCGGCTTTAAGTGCTGCCGAATTATCATTTCATAGGAAACGCGCGTTGAAGGCTTCACACTGCCCACAACATGATTGTTGTACCATTCATCCAGCCATTGATCGACGGTGTATTTGCTCGGCTCGATATAGGTTCCATGCTGATTTTCTGAAAGAAAATCGTTCAGTTTTGCTGCTGCTTCGTCGCGGGTGTGGCCGTAGAAGTATTTCATTTTCTGCTTTCCGGATTCCGTCCGACCTATGGTTATGCGTGCTTCCCAGCGCCCGTCTGGTTTCTGCCGGATATTACCTTCACCATTGCCTCGGCTTTTCTGTCCTGCTTTTTGCCCCATACTATTTACACCTGCCCCATACTTATTTTTATATAATATAGCATGTTACAAGTTATTTATCAATATGTATTCGGGTATGTATCTAAAAGAAATAAGGGTGGGCATGTTTGCCGCCTTACTTGAATGTTTGACGGTCTGATCGCTTACTTGAAAAAATTTTGCGAGTTGCTTTACCGTCAAAATATTGGGCATATTATCCGAACTCATCTAACCGCCTATTTCATTTAAGTATGTCATGATATATTAATACTTTATAAAATATTTTTCTTCTACAGTGGGGCCCCCACCTGCAATAGCATAGTAATCATATATAATAAATAATTATTAAAAATATACTTTTGTCACTTTTTCACTTGATACACAGAAATAACCTATTCACAGAATACACAGAATGCACAAAATAAAGTCAACAATTTCTCGCTATAGACTACTGACAAAGTAAAAGATAGCAGGCATTTTTTCAAAATATTTTGAAATGCAAGAAACAGAAAAAATTAAAATATATAACAAAGCATAATAGATCCGGATAATGGATTTATGCACCGCAATTCTCTTTTTCCAAGTACAATTTAAGGTACCTAAATATTATTCTTGACAATTGCTTGAGACTGGATTACAATATCAATTGTAAGGTACCTTAAAAAATTTAGAAAGGACTGAGTGATATGGATAGTAATATCTCTGAGGAACTTTTGCAGCAGATTCGTAATTGTACCAATTTGGCTCACAGACTTATTCACAGTTATCATTTTATGAATCCGGAGACCGTAAGAAATACGATAGGACGCGCACAGGGACTTGTATTGCACGTTTTGGCGGAATGTGATGGAATGACACAGACAGAAATTACAGAAAAATTGGATATCAGACCTTCTTCTCTCGGCGAACTGGTTGCAAAACTTGAAAAAGGCGGTTATGTAGAACGCCTCCAAAATGAAAACGACAAGCGGGTCATTAACGTATTTCTAACGGAAAAGGGACGACAAATTGAAAAAGAGTTTGTCAGTCCCAGGCAGAAGGCAGTCGAGTTGTGGTGCGCTGGCCTATCTGAACAAGAAAAGTCGAAGCTTTCCGAATTATTGGGTAAGCTGATCCTCTCAATGGAAGATGCCCTGCCTAAAACAGAAGAGAAATTTTCTGAAAGAGAAATGCCGTTTGGGGCAGGTTTCTCCGAAATGGATCCCAGACACCATGGCTCGCATTGTCACATCGACTCTACTGACGGACAATGCATAGATACTATGGGAGAATGGCGAAACGGTTTTCATTTTTAACTTTATCCATACTGTTAATAATGCACTGTTGAGAATTGTTTGTACCAATTAAAATATTGAACTATATTTTAGCTGGTACAATAATTTTGCAGCAATAGGAAGATTTCTACTTATATAATTTTTTAGTATGTTGGAGGCTACTATGATTCAATCAAATTCAACAAATAAAGCGACCGACCCCTCAAGACTAACCCCTTACCTGAGAATGATTTTGGCGGTTGTACTGATTGCGGATATTCTTGACATGATGTAT
>JAUZPX010000120.1 GCA_030705695.1 Bacillota bacterium | reverse complement strand
TCTTATTGAATTAATCAGTATTGCTCAAAGCACCTATGCAAATAATGTTACTGAGTATACAATGCCTGCTTCTGAAAAGTTTGGAGATTTCATTACAACTGTTATTAACGACGGTATTTTCTCCTATTCAACTGATGGATCTATAAAAAAAGTGTTATATAGTGGAGTTGTGTGTAGTTATGCTTATGACAAGGATTATATTTATTATGTTGCATTACAGGAAGAAGCTCTTTTCAGGACTACTCCAGATGGTAATAAAGCTGAAAAGCTTTTAGATTTGGGCATTGCAAGCAGGCTTTATGACTATTATGTTCAAGGAGAAAAACTATACATCAAAACCCCTATAAATCCTGAAACCGGTAATTTAGACGCAAACATTAATTATTATGTAAGTAATACTTCTGATATCAAATTTGAACCCTGTGATGAAGAAACCTATAATCAAAACCTTAAAAGCAGAAACAATTTTACTGATGGAAACAGAAGTCTTATTATCACACCCGTTGAAACTTCTGAAAATGAAGTTGAAATCTTAAATATGCATTTGCCAAAATCAAAATTTGTCGTACATAAAAATCACTTATATTTCTTAAGCGGCAGCCGGAAAACAAAAACTTTTCTTTATCAGATGAATCTTGACGGAACAGGTAAGAAAATAATATGTAAAATACCATTTGATTATCCGATTAATATAAGTGTTATTGATGAAATGTTGTATATAAATGCGGCTAATATTGATGATGAATTTGATGATGTTGTAATCACAAAAACTCCTGTCTTCCTAAAATGTAATTTGAACGGTATAGGATTAACTACAGTACTTAATTCTGAAAAATATCTTTTATCGGAATCAAAGATATTAGCTCAAAAAGGAAGCATCAAAATTACCGATAGCGGGATTTATAAAAACGGAATTGCACTGGAATCAAATCTGACTATTAAAAATGCTTATATATTTGGTGATGATATATACTACATTCGCCTTGATAACCCTGGTTACAGTTTAAACAGAATCAATTTGAAAAGCCTAAAGCCTTTATGTCTGGTAAATACAAAAACAGAGCCGGATATTGTATTGTGGGCGGATAAGAATAATGTCTTGTATACTGAGGCTTCCAGGCTTATGAAAAAAAGCCTTAACAAAAAAACGGCTCCAGTTTTTATGAATTGTACTATTAAAAAAGATAATTATTTAATAAATAAAAATATTATATACTTTTATGATACTCAAAGTTTGAAGATTAGAGCCTTGAACACCAACAGCCTAAATATTAAAACTCTTTTTACGCCGGTATTTAAAGAGTCTCAGAAGCCTGACTCCATTAGAATTCTTAATTTAAGAATGAAGGGCTCTAAACTTTTCTTTACTGAAGAAGATTACTATACTCCGGTGTTTAAGAAAATTGGGTTAATGTACAGGGAAGGAATGACAAAAACACAATATGAGCTGGATGTGAAAAATAATAAGTTCATAATTTTATTAAAATATGAGACATAGCAATTATAGTCCCGGTTTACTTTTTAAACATCTTTATATTCTTGCCATTAATATCGCAGCTCATTAAATATACATTTGAATATTCTCTATCGGAAACACTGAAATATATCCTATTCTTGAAGATCATATTTGACAGGATTCTCTCATTGAAGTTTTTTAATTTAAAAATGGTAGTAGTCTTGCCATTATAATTGATTTTTTGCAGCGTATTTGGAATAAATCTTCCGGGGATATCATCATCATTGGTATATAAACAGTCATTGAATAATGTTAGACTGTTGTTTGCAAGCTTTCCTTTGGGTAATAAAGACAGCGCTTTGCTGTCCTCCAGCCAAGGTGTGTCAAATATCGGTATCTTATCAGACTGAATCGTATTAAGAACGCATAGCTTGCAGCCTTCTTTCAAAGGAAAAATATCCAATGTCGGACCTGGAAATTGAACATTTGTGTATAGCTTTCCTGACTTCAGATCATATTTATACTGTTTGTAGTCCGCTGAATTCGTATCATTCGGACGGTCAGGCATCTTGAAATAATAAATATTGTTATAAACAGCAGTCGAATCTGCAGCCTGCTTCAACGCAACTGTACTTTTCATCGTTGTGAGATCAAGCTTATACAGAGGCTTGCACCAAGAATCATTACTTTTGAAGTAGAATACATACTTGTCATAATACGCAGCCGGTACCGCTCCAATATCTGTTACTTTACCATTTGCCAGATTATACACTCCATAATTATCTTGTGAGTGATGTGCTGCAATCAGATAATTCTTATAAGCGTACATAGCTTTACAAAAATTTTGAAATTTAACATTGCTATGGTATACAGGAGTAACTCCGTCTGGTACGTAAGTAATATATCCGGCTTTTGCAGTTTTTATGTTATAAACCCATTCAGATGGCCTCGGGGGAAGCTCTTCGAAGTAATCCTTTTGAATGAGAAAATGTGCGTCGACTTTCTTATAATATCTCAATTTAACAAGCTGATTTTCTGAAATCAGTTCCTTGAATGCACCGCTTTTAAATACATATAGTCCATATGTGCTGCAGCTTCCAGGGTCAGTCATACTGCTTTGAGTAAACTTTGCAATCTGCAGAAAACAATTCTCACCATCAGGATACCAAACCGGTAAAGCATTAGGTTTACTGAACCTAATCAGTTTATGGCTGTTCAGGTTTAATAAATATGCGAATTTTTTTGAATCATTAAAGAAGGCTGTGGTCTTAGATGGGCTAAGCATTACATCATCATCTTCAGGTGAAAAATCCTTTGCAAAATTAAAGGGAGTGTAATCTGAAGGAATTTCGTAAATTTTTTTGTCTTTCAGAAGTTTAAGGACATCCTGAAAATATAGGAGGATTTTTGATTCTTCATCGTTATATATAATATAAGCATTATTTGGATCACTAGAGATCAATCGGTTCACTGTTTGCGAATATAACTCTTCCTCTGCACTTATAAAAGAGCTGTTAAACAATACAATTGAAACAATAATCAATATAATGAGAAGTATTCTTTTGGGCATGGCCTTGCCTCCATAAAAACAAGATATATTTTATCTTCCGCAAAAACGTTTTAGTCATTTTACCACGGTATGATATTTCTGTCAAATACTGTACATTATTGGCACATCGGACTTGTAAAAGAATTCTCCTGTTACTTTCCATTAGTAAATAATACTGTTTTTTGACTGCCTTCAAATCTTATTTTACTAGTTTTTTGTATAATTCCTATTCTAAAAAAATGAAAAATCAAAGGTTAGTTGAACGTATGCCCGAAAATATTGAATGGTACTGTGGTGAGGTATTTTACGCTATCAGATTCTGAAGCCATTTTTTAATGCTAAAATACTACCACTGGGTATTTTTATACATAAAAAAAGCCGGTATGCCTTTTGAATAAAGGGTCCCAGCTTTTTCATATGTATTTTTTGATAAATGTCTTAATTCATTATCTTTTAGTATACTATTTATTCTAGCGAATCCAGTACAGTTACATTTATTTTTGCAATGTCTTTGTTGATACTTTGAAATTTGCTAGCCCAAAAGATGTTCCTCCTTGGACAGCAGCTAAATCATGGAGATATATTTTTAGTTTTTTGACTCCACTAATATTAATATTAATATTTTTGGGTAATGTTTTAGGCTTTAGCTCAGTAGAATAAAGCAACTTACCATCACCAAAAACATCAAATTTTGTATCGAAATTTTTTACATTATAACTTTTCAGAAGAACAATTTTTCCGCTTAATGACTTATACTTACTATCCAATGTATATTCGTTCCAAGCCCAGCTCTTTTCAGCGGTTCCATTCCATCTTGCAATCCATGCTTCAAGCCCGTGTTGGTAGGCATTTCCACCAACGTCAATTTTACCGTTACGGGTACCAATGACTTTTATGAAGCTATCACCTGCATTTCCGGTATACCTGGCACTTGCACTTGGTGTGATTGACTCCAGCCATTTGTCACCCTCAATTGTTTTGGTAATGGTTAGCTTACTAACGTTGCATTGTCCTTTGGAATTATTTCCCGCAGCTACTAATGTGCCATCTTTTCTTAATGCAACAACAAATCCATTCCCTGCTGAAATTGCAACAATATTACTGAACCCATTCTGTTTAGACAAGTTGATATTTGTTCCTCTGGATACCAGTGTTCCATCTGTTTTTAGTCCGACAACAAAATCACCGGATGCAACAATAGCACAAATATCTTTAAAGCCATTTTGTACAGTAGTATCACATTGTCCATTTGAATTCGACCCTATAGTAGTTACAGTTTTATCATTTTTCAGACACGCTAGATTATCCCCTCTGGCTGTTATTTCAGTAACATCAGAAAGTTTGGATGTGTCGCAAGCCCCTGATCCTGCCGAGACTGCTGTTCCATCTTTTTTTAGTGCATATGTATAATGAGGACCTGCTGCTATCGAGACGATATTTGAAAAACCATTTTTAGCAGAAACATTTTTCTGACCATTATCGTTAGATCCCACTATTGCTAAGGTACCATCTTTTTTTAATCCTATAGTATTTACATAGTCCGCTGAAATAGAGACAATATTTGAAAAACCATTTGCTTTTGTTGTATTACATTGTCCATCGTCATTTCGGCCAACAGCTACAACAGTTCCATCTTTTTTTAACCCGACTGTATGGTTTGACCCAGCAGAAATTGCAATAATATCAGTAAAGCCTTTTTCTTTTGTTGTATTGCATTGTCCATATTCGTTGTCACCTATCGCTTGTACTGTTCCATCTTTCCTTAATATGACAGTATGATTGTCGCCTGCCTCTACTGCAACTATAGTAGAATTAGGATTTTCAGGTAAAGCTAATTGCCCATCACTTATTGGTAATGATGAAGCACTTGCAAATGCACATAAAGAAGTTATTACGAAAACAAGTAAAATGATTAGATTGATAGCTTTAACCCTAATACCTAGCTTTTTCATATTATTATCCCCCATAATAGTAAATATTTTAAACATTAAAAAATTATACCGTTATGTGAGAATTATGTCAAATGGTGTCGTTTATTGTCTGCACTGTAGTTATACCTTTGCT
>JAUZPX010000012.1 GCA_030705695.1 Bacillota bacterium | reverse complement strand
TAATTCTGTTAAACATTGCATATCGCCTAATGGATCTCTTACAACGTGGGGGATGAGTGCGATATTATGCCCTGTATTTTTAATGATATGGTTTATCAGCGCATGAACACTGCGCAAAGTCATTCCGTTAACCTTTTCATAGCCTGCTGAAAGAGGCGAAACATTTATTCCAATCATATTCCCTTTTTCAAAGTTTTCAGGAAGAGGCAAAAATTCAGGCTGCATAAGGAATGCAGGGTCGGTAATAGGTTTTATCTTATTGCTGCCGAGTTTTTCAGTTAGAAGCTCTGTTGTAATGCTCTCACGGGGCATGATAAGGTCGAATCTTTCAAAATCCTTTTTCATATCCTCGTCAAATGCGTCACGCTCTACCGAGCAACCCCACAGTACAAGTTTTTTGCCTGCCTTTTTAATATGGCTGTCAATAGTATAATAAATATACGGCTTTTTGTAGCAATAAACGTCACCGCCGATTGAAATGCAGACGTCATTGTTTTGTGCTTCTTTTATAATATGTTTTTGCATTATACTGTAATTAAAGTAAGGATTATTTACGGTCCGCCTGTTTATTGCAGCGGCGATATGGTCAAAACTGTGTCGCTTAACAGTATCGTAATGGTTAATATATTTGTTAATATTTGAAACATTGGCATTTTGATCTTCGTCAGGATGAAAAGAGCAGAGCGAAATGCGGCTTTGCTCAAACTCGGATTTAATTTGCTCTGTAATCGTTCTTAACAATGCTTCACAACCATGGTTGTTACTTCCGTTGTGTGCGAAAAGCATAAAATGTTGTTCGTTATTTATACAGCCCATATTTTCGCCGCCTCACTCCATTATTTTATTAGTGTAATTTCAAATTGAACAGTTTATTGCAGCGGAATGCTATATAATAAAAAATCATTGAAAGCTTTTGTTTGAACGTTGTTTTATTGGCAATAACAGTTGATAATACATGCTTGCCTTTTACGATTTGCCGTATTTTTTCGCAGCGGCAAAACGAAAGAAAATCGTTTTTATTTGCATTGCTAAAGTAACTGCATGTAAGAATATATAAGCAAAAAAATGCCCAAAAGTCAAATTCTTTTGATATATTACAAGATATCTTGGTTTTTAGAATAGTATAAAGGTCAAGAAAGCTGTTGAGCTTTTGTATTGAAATCCCTGTGGAAACAGTACCGTCTGAAGCTGTGCGATAGTAATAATACTTGTCGTGGAGTATTACTTGACAATTGCTTACATTGCAAACATCAACATTATAAAGGTAGTCCTCCATAAATAAAAGAGTTGTATCAAATAAAATGTTGTTATTTATAAGCATTTCTCTTAAGAATATTCTATTATGCACACCTGCCGCAACTTTTAAGGTGAACAGGTTTTTGACAATTATTTCGTCTATATCTTGCTTTGATATCGGAGTCTTTTCAAGTAGGCTGTCAAGCCCCGTATGAGGGATAATTTCTTTATCGTTAAACTGATTAAATCCGCAGATAACCGTATCTGCTCCGAATTCTTTTGCAGCATTGTACATGTTTTCAAGCATGTTAAGTTCAGCATAATCGTCGGCATCGATAAATATTACATATTCGCCGTTTGCCTCAAACAAGCCTTTGTTTCGTGCGGCGCTTTGACCGCTATTTTCTTGTGAAATAACGTTTATTCTTTTGTCTTTGGATGAAAATTGATGCAATATTTCAAGGCTGTTATCTGTTGAACCGTCATCAACACAGATAATTTCTATATCTGTAAGCGTCTGGTTAATAACAGAATCCAAGCACTTTTTCAAAAAAGGCTCTTTGTTGTAAACGGTAATAACAACAGAAATAAGAGGCACCTGTATTTCTCCTCCGCTTAGTATTTTTCAAAATAAGACATAAGCTCATCAAGAACGATTTGTGAAGAATATTCTTTAAGCATTTTTTGGTGTGCTTTTTCTCCAAGACTTTCACACATAGACTTATTTTTTGAAAGTATCAAAATATTTTTGTATAATTGTTCGTCATTTCCTGTATCTACAATAATTCCGTTAATACCGTTGTCAATAAGTTCGCCTGCTCCGCCTGCATTTGTCGAGACAACAGCTTTTGCCATTGCCATAGCCTCCATTACGGAGTTCGGCAGTCCCTCGAAATATGAAGATAATACAAAAATATCGGCAGCTGCAAGCAGTTTTGAAACATCACTACGGTATCCCAAGAGAATCACATGATCTTTTAATCCGTTATCGTTAATAAGATTCTGCAAAGAGCTTTTCAGTTCACCGTCTCCTGCAATCAAAAAATAGAGAGAATCATCGTCATTTATACATTTCTTTGCTGCTTTAATAAGGACATCATATCCCTTTTCTGGCGAAAGCCTGCCAACGCTTAAAACTGTCTTAGCATTTTCGGGCAGATTAAGTTCAGTTTTGAAATCAAAGCCTTCTTGAGAGATATCAAATTTTGAAAAATCAATACCGTTTTTAAATATCAGCATTTTATTTTTATATTTCTCGCCAATAATTTCTGCAAGCTGTACGCCGATATATTCGGATTTTGTAAGAAAAGCATTGCACATTTTATTATAAAATTTTGCAAGAAGGGGGAAAGAAAGCTTTTTTACAGATGACATTCCTTTATACATAACAGGATTGTTGATAACAAAAAATAGTTTTTTGATTCCTGCAAGTTTACCGCATATCCCGCCGAAAAGAGCCGTTCCAAACAAATATGTACATAGTACATCGGGTTTGGTTTGTTTTAATATGGTTTTAAGCTTAAAAAAACTAAAAAGATTAACCTTACTGCAAACAACATGTCCGCATTTTACCTGTATTGCTTTTTCATAAAGCCAGCCGGGTGGGCATATTAGCGTAATATCACAGCCATTTGCTGAAAGCCCGACAAAATCATCTAAAATATTTACTTGTGCTCCGCCGTTTTTGGAGTCAGAAATCATCATTACAATTTTTTTCATATCAGGCAATCTAATGCTTAAATTGGCAGTTAGGTAAAAAAACTTAACTGCCTTTTTGTGCAAAGTTCTCCTCTTTTTATATGTATATAAAACTATTTTTGCTGAATTATCGTGTTATATATATTCTTAAGCTGTTCTGCATTCGCTGATTTGTCATGACGAATTGCTGCCGTGTTCTTTGAATTTTCAGAGAGTTTATTCGTAAGTTCATCGTCTCTTAAGAGCTGTAAAATCAATTCCCCAAGCTTATTGCTGTCGCCACCGGGGTAGAGCAGTCCGTCAACTCCGTCGCTTATCAGGTCAGGCGTTCCGCCTGTTGCAGAAGCAATACACGGCAGTCCGATAAGCATTGCTTCGCAAAGTGAGTTTGAACTGTTTTCAATTGATGAAGCCATTACAAAAGCATTTGCCGATTGCAAATATTCAGCATATTGCTGTTCGTTTAATATACCTGTAAAAATTACGTTTTCGGTAAGGCCAAGACGTTTTATTTTATTTTTTAAATATTTACCGTAAAAAGTTTTTCGCTTAAATGACGTATTTACAATGTCGTCACCGCCGACAAATACTTTTATATCGGGGATTTCCTCTTTAACGTATATAAGTGCGTCAAGTAAAATGTGAAGCCCTTTAAGCGGATATACCGATTGGCTGAAAAACAAAGTATTTCTTTTGCAACTGTTTATATCCCATTGAATTTGGTAAAAAATGTCCCTGAGACTTTCATTGCAGTAAAAATAATTGAGATTAGGGTTAATTGATAAAGCTGTATTTTTATCCCATTCAGTTCTGCCTGTTATATTTTTTGCCTTTTGCAATAATAGTATTTCATATCCTGCAAGTGTACCGTACATATTTAAATGATTTGAAACAGTACTTCTTCTAAGCAGATCCGCAACGGTTGTATTTAACACAAGGTCTTTTTCTGGGATTCCGTTTAAGTAATTTTTATATACTTCGCTTATAAGACCTTGGATTGATATTATTGTCTTGTATTTTCCGTCAGCACAATTAAAAAGACATAAGCTATGAGGCAATTCAGTGCCGTGAATGTGAATAATATCAGGTTTAATTTTTTCAAGTACGCCTTGCCAGTCTGCTTCACAGCCAGAATTATAAGGAGATCCTTCGCAAGAAGGAATTATAACATATATGCTTTTCTTACCTTTATACCATATGGGATTTATAACTTTTCCCTCTATCGCAATGTATAGCGAAATATCGTCGGATTTTTCAAGCTCATTTTGCATAGCTTGAAGCCATCCACCGCTGTATGTAGTAGATTTAATTCCGCATAAAGACGCAAGTTCGGCAGGCATTGCGTTAACGCTCCAAAGTAAGCGCATTTATATAATTCATCCTTTACAATTATGTAATTTATCATTAAGAGAAAACGGAAATAAGTTTGTTTTGTGTGGTTTCTTGTAAATGATTACTTTTTGCCGTATTAATGCAATTTTCGCTTAATTTTCTGTATATATCCCTGTCTCTTATCAGCTTGTCCAAAGCATCTTGCAGTTCTTGCAGGTTTTCAGCGCATATTCCGCATTCGCTTTCAGCAATATACTGAGAAGAAGCAAGATATTTAGGTGCATAGCATAAAATTGGAAGACCCGAAGAAAAATATTCCGGGATTTTGGTAGAAAGCGAGAATCTTGTATATTTTGCAATGTTATTATCAAATGATTCGCAAAATACTGCAATATCAGAGCTTGATAGAACTGAATTAACCATTTTGTGTTCAACAGGTTGCATAAATTTTACATTTTTGTTTTCAATCAACTTTGAATATTGCTTTGCATCGTTTAAAGGAGCATATATTTCAAGCTTAATATTGTCATATTTCTTTAAAATTTCTGCAAGATCTTTTAGCAGTTTCCACCTTTCTAGGTGCAGACCACCCATGTAAATTAACTTAACAGAATTGTTGTTAAGTTCCTTACATTCTCCGAAATGAGTAACGCTGTTCATTATATAATCAAATTTTTTATTATATCTTTTTTCATATTCTTCTGCCATTGCTTTGCTTATGGCAAGATTACAGTTTGTTCTCTTTAATAATTTTTTAAATAAGCGATAAAAAATTGTTCTGGGGATTTTTGTAAGTGCGGATTGAGCATAAATATCTTCCACCCAGTCATCCATGAAGTGAAATACAACTTTTTTATTTGTTTTTTTTGCGATTTTATAAACCATCTTTGCAATTTTTATGGAGCCAAGCATGGTATAAATAACGTCGGGATTATATTCTTCTATCGCTTTGTAAACATTTTTTTTAATAATTACTGGTGAAGTATCCATATAGGATTTAAGTAATGTTTTAAATGAAAATTTTTCTGCCGATGCGTTGTCATCGGTATCACCCAAAGCCTCTGACCATATTTTTTTACCATAAATAAGCATAAATAATTTGCGAAATATATATTCAAACGGAAAGCATTTTTGAGGTAACATTATGCAAGGATAATCCATAGAAGATTCATTATCGCTTTGCTTATAAGCAAGCGGAACAATTTGTAATATTTTATCTTTTGGCCAACCCGAAAAAATTGTCTGAAGCGATATGCCTGTCCCGTTTTGAACACCTATTTTTGTCCCGTTTACAATTAATACCTTAGGCAACATCATTTGCACTCTCCGTTTTTTGGGGTAAATAAAATTCATCTTTAGCATTACCAAATGAATAGAAGAACAAAACATATAAAAGCAATGATCCTGTAAAGTCCTCAGTAAACATCATAATTATATATGAAATAAACAAGAAAAAAACCAAAACTTTTGAATTAATAAATTTAAAAAACAGTTTATATAATTGAATAACAAATATCAGCATAAAAATAATTCCAAAAGTTGCACCCTGAAGAAATAAGGTACTTGTATTGTGAACAAATTCAAGATTAGACGCTGTTCCGATATTTGTTGCACTAATATAAGCATTTGTTCTGCCAGCACCAGTTAATGGATTTTCTAATAAAACGTAAACATCGTTTATTGATGAGTTAAGTCTGTTTTGCACCGAGTCATTCTTATCTGATGTACTGTAAAAGAACTTACCTACAACAGGTGTTGTTGAAGTAATAGAGTTTGTAATTGTATTACCGAAAAGAGCCCAGACAGATGAAATTCCTAAAACTGCTATCACAGTAGATGTAATAACAATTCTTCTGGTATTTTCTGAGTATTTGTTCCATTTGCTAAAAACGAATATTAAAAGAAATAGTCCGGCAACTAAATAACCTGTTGTTGAATAAGTTGTTATTATTGCAGCTACAAGTATAATAACAATGGATTTTCGAATTTTTTTACGTCTGAAAAAAAGTTCAATCATTAAAGCTGTGTTAAGGTACATCTGAAAAGCACCTGGTTCCCAAAATGCACCATAGTTTCTTTGTGGGTCAATTTCATTAATGTTGCTAATCCAAAGTGTAATGAATGTGTATCCAGAGGTATTTGTATAGGTGAGAAAACCGGGGGTGATTCTAATAAAAATTGATGAAAAGAAAAATAAAACAAGCGAAGCTATTGCGATTATAGAAATAATCCTTGTGAATATATCTACAAAAATTTCAAATTTTACAATTTCAGAAAGTAAAAAAGCAAATAAAAATACGCAGTATATAAGTACGTAACCATACCCTAAATCTTCATTTTTAAGCCCGGAAATTAAAACTATAACACACATTATGGAAAATATAAGCAGTTTCGTTTTACTTACAAACTTAAAATTAATCAAAAAGAATCCTGCTGTAACTAGTGTTACAAAAACACTTACGTAAGCAGCACTGTTTATATTATTTTTTGATACCAGGGCGTCAGTACCGAATATTGCATAGATTGTCAGTAACAAACATTCTACAAATTCGTATTTGTTTATATGTACAATCGTTTTTGGTTCTTTCATACTTTTCATCCTGTTCTGTTGAATTAATCGTTATTATTCAACTTCAATAAAACATTTCAGTGCATTACTGAAATTACAACAGTCAAATGAATTTTCTGCTAACTTGCGTGCATTTTTTGAAAGTTTATTTATATCATCACTGCTTAATGCAGCTATTTTTTTTAGTGCTTCTGCAAAAGAAGCAGGTTCGCAATCTTTTGAAACAATACAATTTACACTGTCTGTAACGTATCTGTGTAAATCAGAAGTTAAGTTTAATATTACTGGAGTACCCAAAGTAATACTTTCAACGAATTTAGTTGGAAACCCTGCGTTTGCAAACCGCTCATTCGGTCTTAGCAATACTGTGAAATCAGCGGCAGATATAGCTTCTCTTGCTGTATCGACGGGTAGCTTACCGTCACATTGAATATGTTTTTGTGCTTTATTAAACTCGTCTTCCGTGAGCATTTGTTTTAGATTATCAAATGAAATCCCGATAAGTCTAATACGAAATTTTTCATAAAGTTCGGGAACAGACAAATAACCTTTAATCGCATTTGCGATATAGTCTTTTTTTCCAGGCATTCCCGCATAAGCCAAAGTGAGAGGAAAACTATTATTTTTAGGCGTAACAGTATATTTTGAGGTATCATATGTAACAGGCATTAACAGTGTTTTGCAGCCTGCTTTTTCATAATAATCTTCAATTAGTGAGCTGATAGCAATAATGTTCTCGGCTTTATGGTATGTTTTGTAAAAACCAAATAAATGGTTTATTGCCTCCATACTAAAAAGTCCGCCTTTAAAGTGAGTGATATTAAACCATTCAACCACATCAATAATTATTTTTATATTTTCTTTTTTTGCAAATTTAATAAGGGGGCGGCAAAGGCTTGCACTTGGACCTTCTATTATGATTGCTTTTACAGGTGTTTTCGAATGGATTTGTTTGATTTTTTTTATAATATCATATGGAAACATGAAAAAGGCAATCATTTTTTTAAAAACGCTTTGATTACTATCTAGTATAACATCATATTCTATATCGTTATAAACGTATTTGCCGTCAACATAGTGTTGCGGTGAGCTTGTTCCCATGCCAAGCAAACAAACATCATATCCGCTTGCAATCATCGAACGTGCCATATGTACTGCACGGGTTGCCCCTGCATCATTTTCAGGCAGCTTAAAAGCTCCGGCTATAATAATTTTGCCCAAACCGTCCATTTAAAGCTCCTTCTTCTTATAATATAGTCAATTAACCTGAAAAGTGTACTAGGATTTGCGAGGCGATTTTTTGATGCGCAAGGCGGAAGAGGATGGAATCCTGTCGGATTCCGACGAGGACAACACAGCGTAGCGAAAAATTGTCCGTTAAGGTGGTACAGTTTTCAGGTTAATTGACTACAAGATAATATAATCAAAAATACAGCCAAATGTCAATAAAATGGCTGTGTTTTTGTGAAATTAATTCTAAATGTGTAAAAATAATTAACGTTGAGTTTCCCATGTTTGCTTTTGTTTTTTTGTACATAATCTAAAAAGTCCCAATAAAAGAGCAAGATTAACGCACAAAAAGTAAAATACCATGCTTACTAACGGAATTTTAATATTTTTGCTTTGCAAAAAGGAATATAATACCATGAATAGATAACATAATGCCTGCAATGCGAATATTACTGCAAAAGCAACAGAATTAAAAGCTAGTATAAAGCTTGAAACGATTGCAAGAATAATAAAAAACGGAACAAGCCAACGGATTAGCCGATGAGATACATATGTAAAGCTCGCTGCTCCTTTTAACGGTGAAAGAAGGGGCAAAAATTTCGGAATTAACTGATAATGTCCGGCTCCATCTCGAATATGGCGATCAAACTGGCTTTTTAAGCTATCATTTGGTGTTTCATAAGCAATTGCATCGGCATTCATAATTACATCTTTGCCGGACATGGTTACCATAGTAGAGATATAAAAATCATCATTAATAATATTACTTGGTAATTCGCTGCAAAGCTCACGCTTTACGGCATATAACGCACCGTTGGCACCAGATAGTTTTCCGATTTTGCTTTCATATTTTTTAATTATGTTTTCATATTTCCAATAGCTGCCTTCGCTTTGTTCGCCAGTGTCGTTTTTTCCTGTAGGCATAAGCCTAAGCTGACCGCTGACGCAGCCAATATTATCTTTAAAGGATTGCACCAGTATTTTCACTGCATCTGGATGAAGCATTGTATTTGCATCTGTAAAAATGAAAATTTCTCCCGATGCCTCTTTCATCAAATTATTTAAAACATTTACTTTACCGCCGCGCTTATAATCAAAAATTTTAAAGCTTGGAATATTCTTATATTCATTAAGAATTGCAACTGTTTTATCTGTGCTGCCGTCAGATCCGAAAAGGAACTCCATTTTTTCAATCGGATAATTTAAACTTAGCAGATTTTCTGCTTTTTCACGAATAACCTTTTCTTCATTATAGGCAGCAATTATAACAGATACCTTAGGAAAATACTCAGTATTAAGAGTATGTTTTGGATACTTTTTCCTTAAGGCAAAAAGAATTGCAGGATAAAAAACATAAGTATAGACGCTTAAAAAAACACTTAAAACAAATATGACAATCAGTGCAACATACATATGTTATTTCTCTTTTCTGAAAAGATATTTTCTGAATGTATTCATTGATTTTAATGTGCGTAAAAAATCATCTTTGCTTGTAACGGATTGTAAAGCTTTGTAAGCCATATATTTTGGGCGAAGATAAAACTTTTTGCGTGCATAGTCACAAAAGTTTACAAGTTCTTGCGAAGTAAGATTCTCTGTTGCAAATACACAATTATGTAAACCTTCATCGGTAAGCCATTCGCTGAAATCTTTTGTGGTAATATAATTGTTTTGTTCAGCCCAATCATAAGCTTCTGTACCTGGATACAGCATTAACGGGAAAAACTGAACAGTATCGAGATGAAGTTTTTTTGCGAATTCGAGCGTCTGCATGAGAGTTTCTTTTGTTTCACCGGGGTTGCCTGCCATAAAGCAGCCATGAACACGCAAACCTGCTTTTTTTGCATTACTGTCAAACTCAACAGATTGAGCAAGCGTAATGCCTTTATGCATGTTATCAAGAATTTGCTGATTTCCGCTTTCAAATCCCGCAACAAGTAATTTACAGCCAGCTGCTTTCATAAGCTTCATTGTGTCAAACTTTAAGTTTACACGAGATTGTACTATCCATTTTAAACGGCTTTTGTGTTGTATCATCAGCTCACAAAATTGTTTTACATTTTGCTGATCAACCGTGAAATTATCGTCATCAATGAGTATTTCTTTTACTTCTGGGAATGTTTTTTCAATATACAAAATTTCGTTAAAAAGATTTTGTGCTGATCTGCGCCTAAATCTTTTTCCGAACATTACTTGTGAGTAAATGCAAAAAAAGCATTTTGATGGGCAGCCTCTGCTTGAAAAAATACTAATAGTAGGGAATGCAACATGTGCATAAAAATAGTTTTTTATATCAAGGTGGTCATGATAAACTTTGCTTACAAACGGCAGCTCGTCCAAATTTTCTATATACGGTCTGTCTGGATTTTTGATTATTTCCGTATTTTTTCTGAAAGTTATGCCTTTAACCTCATCAAGCTCTTTCGCTGAATTAATATATTCTGCGAGCTCTCTTACGGTATAGTCATATTCATGACGGGCAACTGCATCTATAAATTCATATTTTGATAAGATATCTTCATCAAAAATGCTTGCATGTGTACCTACAAGACAAACAAAAACGTTTGGGAGACTGCTTTTTAGTGCTTTGCAAAACTCAATATCAGAATGAATGCTTGGGGTAGAGGTATCGCAAACCACAAGTTGTGGAGCATATTTTTTAATTTTCTCAATCGTTTGATCTGTATTAATACACTCTGCAGGTGCATCTGTAATGTTTACTTCAAAGCCTGCTTCTTCGGCAACGCCTGCTGCATAAGAAAGCCATAACGGAAAATAAATCGTTCCGCTTTTTGTTACTGCAGGGCTGCGTGAGCTACGTGAATATTTATCTAAAAACGGTGGGTTAATAAATGTGATTTTCATAAAAAGCCCTTTCTATCATAAAAATCCGGTACTTGACTACGCCAACTGCCGGATTTTTTTGAGATTTAATACTTATTATGTATTATATATCATATTATTTAATTTTTAAATAGATTTGTAAAAGATTATAAAAACATTTTTCTGATCGACGAAATAAATAATAATATTATAGGTTTGTTAGCTGAGGTAAGCATCATTGGCTTTCTATAGTTATGATATTGAGTCTTTTCTTTTTTACCGTGATTGTCACTAAACCCACGTGCGGTTAATACTACAAAAGGAGTTATCAAAAATATCTTTAAATCTTGAAGTAGTGATAAATTCTTACTGTACAAACCATCATAACATGCTTTTTCTTCAAGAGGCAGTTCGTCACGGCCCTTGATTTGTGCAAGTCCGGTAAGACCAGGCAACACGTTGTTTGCACCGTATTTATCTCTTAATTCAATAAGATCAAATTGGTTCCACAAAGCTGGGCGAGGTCCGATAAAGCTCATTTCGCCTTTTAAAATGTTTATAAGCTGAGGTACCTCATCAATACTGAATTTTCTTAGAAGTCTTCCAACCTTTGTAATGTATTGTGTTGGATTGTTTAATAAATGAGTTGCAACATCACCGGGTGTTTCTTTTCGCATGGTTCTAAATTTAAGTATGTAAAACAAATTTTTGTTTTTACCCACGCGTTTCTGTTTAAAAAACACAGGCCCGGGCGACTCAATTATTATCAGTAATGAAATAAGAGCAAAAAAAGGTAATATAACTACGAAAATAACCAAAGCCAATAAGAAGTCGAATAAACGTTTAAATAATTCATATGCTTTCATAAAATGTCACCCTTTCTCTAAAACGTGTAAATATATTTTTGAAAACAAAAATTATACAAAATGCACAAAATGTATAAAAAATATAATTTTTGATGCATTTTAATGCAAATTCCAAATATATTCCTTCATAAACAAAATAATTTCTTTCATTTTCGCATCCGCAAGTTCGCAATAATACTGTAAAATTTTACATTTTGGTTAAAATAATACTCGAAAATTACTTTCTAGCGTATTATTAACTGTATTATATCAGTGTTTTTTCCAGTTGTCAATAAATTCATTATACATTTTTACACACAAATGTACATTATTATACAAAAAAATACAAAATTATACATATTTAGTAAAGAAATACTAAAAAAATAATAATAAATGTGTTTGCATGGCAACTTTTTTCAAATAATTTATATTAAATTTCTATTTTCTATTGCATTTATTTACGGTATATGGTAATATGTGTGTAATTAAAACTGAATACTTGGGTTACCATACAATATATTATATGTGTGAAGTTTCAACATCTATAAAATATTTTATAAAATACTTAAAATATTGTATGAAAAAGCTAATGTATGTTATATTGAGTGCTAAATTGTTCTAAATAAGAACAGATAAAAGTTTCTTTGTACATTAACAAGTATATTATTGCATATAAGTACATACTATTGCACTTGTTTGTATTCAGTTATTAAATTTTTTAACAAATTAATCAAATTTTAAATTTGATAAGAGAAAGGAACGAATGTTTATGAAGAGGAGAATATTGATAAAACCCAAAAAAGCACTGTGTTGCTTACTTAGCGTTTTATTAATCGCTATGAGCTTTGTCAGTGCGGCAAGTATAGCTTTTGCGGATGCGGGAACAAATCTTGGTATTTCTCTTAGTGTTGACAAGTCGTCTGTTTATACAGGAGACACATTTACATATTCTGTTTCATACAGAAATGCAAGTACAACACAGGATGCATCAGGAGTTACCGTTACAGATGTACTGCCAGCAAATATTAAGTATGTTTCTTATACTAATACTGTTGATATAGCATCTGTTAATGTAACAAATGATGGTACACATGATGTTGTTACATTTAATTTTAATAATCCACTGGCTGCTGGACGTTCAGGAGTACTCAAAATAAGTGCAAAGTTCCCAGAGGGAACAACACTTGATACCATTAACGGTCAAGCTAATGTTGCAAGCAACAGTGCTACAATAGCTACATCAAACAGCAGTGTAGTAAGTAATACCGTTAACGTAACACCAATGGTGAAATCACCTGATTGGTCTGTTACAAAAACAAGAGTTTCCCCCTCGTCTGTTTTGCCTACCGTTGATCAGAATGTTGTTTATGCAATAACTGTAAACGGAAACAGTACAATAGGCGGTCTTAACCTTAAGAACATTATCGTAACAGATACTTTGCCGACAAATTCTGTATTTGTTTCGGCAGATAACGGCGGAACATTAACGGGTAACACAGTAGTTTGGAATATTGCATCTCTTAATGTAGGAGCTTCAAAGATTCTTTATGTTACTTTAAAGTATCCTTCTTCGTCATTTACAAGTTCTTCAAGTGTTACAAATAACGTTTCATGTACAGGTACATTAATAAGTAATGTTGCAGCACCGACTGTTACTGCTTCTGTTACACACGGATTAGCTGATCCTGTTTTCAGTATCGGTCAACTGTATAAAAACGGAAGACAAAGCAACGATAGATATTCTGTCGGTCAGACGGCAAACTTTTATATTGGCGGAATTAAGAATACAGGCAACACATCTATCGATAGCATAGATGTTGTTGATACTATTCCAAATGAAATAACATTAACCTCTATTTCTACAGGCTCATTTAACAATTCAATTAATGAAACAATTTACTATAAAACAAATTTAAACAGCTCATGGCGCACTTGGACAGGATCTCCTTTTGCTAATCCTTCCAATGCTACTCTAAACGTATCTTCGCTTTCACTTCAAAGCGGCGAAAAAGTTACAGCTGTTAAATGGACAATTGGTTCAGGTTCGCAAAGCATCCCTGTTGACTTCCAGAATAACTCTGAGTTTAAAGTAAACGGAACGGTTGCAATGCCTGCATCTGGTAACAAAATCACAAATTCAGTTACCGAAACTGCATATCAAGGTACAAATACACTTGTTAAAACAGCAAGCAAAGACATTTATGTTATTGCTGCAATGCCTTGGCTTGTACCTACAAAAACAGTTAAAAACAATCAAGTTTCTTTCAACTTTGGTGATACAGTACAGTTTAATTTAAAAATCCAAAACAATGCTTTTGCAACAGGATCGTATGTTAATCCGATTGCTGTTGACACGCTTGACCCAGCATTTGAAAACTACCAGTTTTTAAGTTACAGTCAAGGAAACAGCTCTATTACAGCTCAACCGGTAATTGATACTTCTTCAACAAAGACTATTAACGGTAAGCAGTATCAGCTGTTAAAATTTAAATTAAACGGCACATTAAACCCCGGTGAATATGTTGTAATAAGTTATACAGTAAGAATTAAAAATCTAACTGCTGCTGGATTCCTAACAAACAGCCTTTTCATTGGTACTCAAGACAATTCAACTACATATGAAAATGATTCATCACAATTAGTAACTGATACAAACGATATTGACGGCGACACTTCAACAACAGATAATTTTATTGAATCCGACGCTAAAATATTTGTAAAGTTCCAGGGTAGCTTAGGTTCAGTGCTTTCTAATAAAGGTTCACTTGATTCTACCTGGAGTCCTGTTCAATACCCCGGATATGTTCAAACTGTTGCCGGCGGTATGGCAGATTACAAACTCGTTGTAAATAACGACGGTTCTAACGGTCCTATCAAAAATATTGTTATGATCAACAAGTTGCCAACAGTTGGTGATACAGGTGTTGTTGATTCATCTTCAAGAGGTTCTCAGTGGACTCCTTATCTTGTAAATAAAATTACAGGAGTAGATGGAGCAGCTTTACCTGCAGGAACAAAAATATACTATACAACAAATGCTAATCCGTCATGTCAGGAACTTTCCGATACTATAAACAATAAAGGATTAACTTCTGACGGATGGTCGCTCACTCCTCCTGCTGATATTACAACAGTTAAGGCAATTAAAGTTGACTTCGGTCCACTTGTACTTAATACGGGTGACTCAGTTGCTATCCAATGGCCACTTAGAGCTCCGATTGGTGCAAGTGCCGGAATGGTTGCATGGGATTCTTTTGGATTTGGAGCTACATATACTGACGTTAATTCAGCAGGAACTTCGACTGTTGATACGCCATTCCTCCCATCAGAACCTAAAATGGTTGGATTTAAAATTCATGAACCTGTACCTATTAATATAGGTAACTATGTTTGGGATGATGCCAATAAAAACGGTATTCAAGATTCAGGTGAAACAGGAATTAACGGTGTACTTGTAAACTTGTATGTTAAAGATGGCGAAAATTATGATTTTGTCAATTATACAAGAACAGGATACAGTGCCGATGGTAAGCCAGGTTTCTATGAATTCGTTTATCAGCCGGCAGGTATTTACAGGCTAGAATTTGTTTATCCAAAAACAAACACTGATAGTTCAAGTTATACTTCAACATATTACCTGTCTCCATACAGAGCAGGTTCAGACAGTACTTTAGATTCAGACGGTAATCCGTCGACATTAAAGGATGTTACAATTGATTCAACAACTTATAACAGTGTAATAACGCCGGACTATTATTTAACTTCGGATGATATGTCTATAGGTTTGGGTCTTTACAAGACTGCATCTGTTTCTAATAAAGTTTGGTACGATAAGAACGCAAACGGTATTCAAGATTCAGGTGAAAACGGTCTTGCAAATGTAACAGTAAAACTGCTTGATGGCAACGGTAATCCAGCAGTTGATGTAAACGGAGTAGCTGTTTCTTCGCAAACAACAGATGCTAACGGTAACTATAACTTTACAGGTCTTGCTCCTGGTACATATAAAGTTCAATTTACAGTACCTACAGGATATAAAACATCACCTGTAAGCCAGGGTACCGATATAACTCTTGACAGCGACGGTGTTCCGTCATCGGATAATACAACAGCCACAACTGCTGCATTTACTTTAGTATCCGGACAAAGCAAAACCGATATTGATCAAGGATTCTATCTTGGACATATTGGTAATTCAGTTTGGGAAGACAAAAATGCAAACGGAATTAAAGATTCTGGAGAACTAGGAGTAAGCGGAGTTACTGTAAAACTGTATAAAAATGGCAGTTCGACAGCTTTACTTACAACAACTACAGATTCCAGCGGAAACTATTCGTTTGATGATTTACTCCCTGGTAACTATGTTGTTACAGTATTTAGACCTGGTTCATATAGTAAATTCAGTATTCAACCTACAGGAACTACTACCGATGCAATTGATAATGACAGTGATGTTAATTCAACAGGTTCTACAGCTTCATTCGCATTGACAGCAGGTGAGCGTATAGATACTATTGATTGTGGTATGTATAAGTTCGCAACAATCGGCGATAAGGTTTGGCATGATCTTAACGGTAACGGTATTCAGGATTCAGGTGAATTCGGAATTTCCGGAATCAAAGTAAGACTTACAGATACAAACGGAAATGCTGTAATTGACGGTAACGGTGCTGTGGTTGCAGATGCAACAACAAATGCTTCAGGTAACTATAGCTTCACAAAATTAAATCCTGGTATTTATGTTGTTCATTTTGTTAATACAAACCAAGTTTACCTGCTAAGCCCATACAAAGCAGGCGGAACTGATTCTAATGACAGTGACGGCATATTTACAACAAATAAAGATGCCGAAGCAGTTACAAATTCAATAACTGTTATCTCTGGTCAAACAAATAATAACGTTGATCAAGGTATGTATCTTGCATCAATAGGCGATAAAGTTTGGGAAGATAAGAATGCAAACGGAATCCAAGACAGTGGAGAGACAGGAATAGCAGGAGCTACTGTATCCTTAATTGACGCCACTACATTGCTTCCTGCAAAGGATGCATTTGGCAACACTGTAAGCAGCGTAACGACTGACGCTAACGGAAATTATCAGTTTGTTAATCTTGCTGCCGGAACATACATTGTATCTTTTGCAAAGCCAACAGGTTTTGATTTGGCTTCTGACAAAGCTTTAGGTTCCGACAGAACAAAAGACAGCGATATTAATACTATTACATTTAAAACAGACAGTATTACTCTTACTGCTGGACAAAGAAAAACTGATATTGACGCAGGATTCTATAAGCTTGCTTCAATCGGTGATACAGTATTCGCAGATACTAACGGTGACGGTATTCGTCAGATTACCGAATCTGGAATAAGCGGTGCTACAGTACATCTTTATAAAGCAGACGGTGTTACTCAGGCAATTGATGCATACGGTAACCCAGTTGCAGATAAAGTAACTGATGCAAACGGTAACTATCTGTTTATAAGACTAAAACCAGGCTCTTATGTTGTGAAATTTGATAAACCAGCCGGTTATGATTCTGCAACAGATAAAGCGCAGGGTACAGACAGAACAGTCGACAGCGATATTGATGTAGCAACATTAAAGACAGCTGTTATTACTGTTACTTCAGGACAAATTAATGCTGATATCGATGCTGGTTTCTACAAATATGCATCATTGGGTGATTTTGTCTGGAACGATAAAAATGCAAACGGTATCCAAGATTACGGTGAACCAGGTGTTCCAAATGTTACTGTAAACTTGTATGACAAAAACGGTCTTTTTGTTAAGAGTACTACATCAGATGCTAACGGAAAATATACGTTTACAAGCTTAAAACCGAGTGCTTATAAGATTGGCGTTATTCTTCCTTCTGGTTATGATAAGGTAACAGATAAAAACAAAGGAACAGACCCAACAATAGATAATGATATCAATCCTTCAACACTTTTAAGTGATTCTGTATCCTTGGTGTCAGGTTATAACTACACAACTACAGATATCGGTCTCTTTGCAATGTCAAGTGTAAACTGTACTTTAGGTATTTGGACATCTGCTACACAGGATAATATTTCAAGCTTGTCAGCTACTGTATATCAATATGCACCATGTTACTTTAAAGTAAAAACTATACCTGATGTTACAAGCTTACGCTTGTTCGCAGATACAGGTGCTGCTATCGATATAACATCAAGTAAAATAATCAGTACATATATCGGAACTGACGGAATGAAATATTGGATAATCAATAATCCGTTTAAGACAACAGGTACAAAAACAGTAACTTTCAGTTCTTATGCTTTTGGACGCTGGAGCGGTGCTTCGATCTACTGTGTACAAGATACTGTACTCACAGCTGCAATATTGGATGTTAAAACAAATTATAAGTCTACTGACGTAAATTACACGACATCTACAATTCTTGCAGGAACAAATGCATATTATTCTGTAAAAACTGATAGTACTGTAACCCAGATTAAAATTATCATCAACGGAACAGAAACAATTGTTCCTGTTCAGAATATTCTCTCAGTAACAACTAATACTGACGGAACAAAGCAATGGCTTGTAAGCAGTAACTTTACAACGATAGGAACTTATGATGTTCAGTTTAGAGGTTATAAGGATTCTCAATGGATAAACCAAACCGTTGGTGTTACTACAAATGTTGTTAAGCCAATAATTTCTATTCAATACGGTAGTACACAAGATGTTCAAAATCAAACTACCTATGAGTGTCCTCAAAATGTTCCAGTATACATTAGAGTTAAAACACCTATGATTGTTGATTCGCTTACTATGTATGAAGATAATTCATGGTATCAGAAAGTTACAAGCGATCAAATTATCAGTGTTACAGCTAATGGTGACGGAACAAAAGATTGGCTTATCAGAATGCCGTTTAATACAGCCTCTTCAAACAAGAACTTGCAATTTGTTGCCGGCTATAACGGAATCGTGGCTCCTGTAAGCAATCTTCCTACAAGCCTTATTATCAACACTACAACAATACAAAGTTACAAAGTTTCAGCTGATTCAATTACATTTACAGGTACATCAGCAAATATTATCGCAGGTTTCAATGCATATTTCAGCTTTAAAACAAACGATAAAGTTACTCAGTTTAAGTTTGTTGTAAACGGTGTTGAAGAAGTAGTACCTGTTTCAAATGTTATTGCATGTGTTAATATGGGTGATGGTACAAAGTCATGGATGATATCAAGACAATTTGCTACATCTGGAAGTTACACTATTAATGTATATGGCTATGTGGATGGTGCTTGGCAGACTGACTACAGAACTGTTAGCGTTTCAGCTTCCGAATTAATTCAATCAGTCTTAACAGGAACTGATGCCAATACTATTAATCAAACAGCTATTACTGCTAAAGCAGGAGATACAACTTATATTAAGATCAGAACATTATCATCTGTAAGCAACCTCATGCTAAATTGCTTAGGTTACTATGAAATTGTTCCTTCTGCAAATATTGTAAGTGTTACAGATAATGGTAACGGTACAAAAGATTGGATTATTACAAGAGTATTTACAACTCTTGGAACAAAGTCAATCTCATATGAGCCGTATTATAACGGTAAATGGCAGGCCCCAAGTTGCCATACAATTAATATTACCGTAACCTCTGATGTAATTAAGGGTGTTCTTACTGGAACTTCTACTACATCATGTAACAGCTTGAGTACCTCGAATTACGCTAATTTCCCAACATATTTCATAGTTGTTACTTATCCGAATGTAACCGACATAGTAGTAACAATTAACGGCGTACAGAGACCTCTTGTTATACCATGTGAAAAACTCAACGTACTTACAAACCCAGACGGTTCAAAGCAGTGGCTCATTAGTTTAAGACATCTGGATGTAGGTGTTAACACAGTAGGATTTAAGGGCTATATTGGCGGAGTGCTTTCAAATCAAACCTTAACAACAACAGTAACAATAAATAGTGTTATTTCTTCAATAACAGGCGGAACAACACAAAATTCATTAACATCAACTGCTTTCTCTACAACAATGGCAACCGGTTCATATGTAAAAGTTACAACAATACCGGAAGCAACAAATCTTATGATGGTAATGAATGGCAGTTACTATGAAGTTGTTACACCATCTATGATTGTAAGCAAGTCAGTAAATGCAAACGGACAGATAGACTGGATTTTACGACGTCCGTTCACGCTAACAGGTACTAAAAACATATCATATGAAGCCATGGTTAACGGTGCATGGAGCTCGCCTTTCGCAAACGGTATTACAGTTAATGTTACCAATTGATACATTATTTGCAGTATTAATTAACTAATTAAAAGGCAGTAACGTAAAAAATTACATTGCTGCCTTTTATTACATTAAAAAATAATGTGAAAAAAGTTGAAATTAGCACATTAAAGTGTTAAAATATAATACATTGAGAGGTGAGTGACGATATGAATCAAAAAGCTCAGACTCATTTTGATTTGCAAAAAATTTTTTATATTCTTTTTAAATACAAAATTTTAATTTCCTGCATTATGGTTTTATTTATTGCGGGAGGTCTGTATAACCAATACAGAACTACTTCAAGTTTTGTTACTTCACAAGCAATTGTTGGCTTTAATTATACTGGTATTGAAAAAGGACTTGACCCTGCTGGAGGCAAATTCGATATTACTCCGATAAAATCTCCAGAAGTTGTGTTAACAGCTCTAAAAAGTGTTGGGCTTGATAAAAAACTTAATGAGTCAACTGTGGTTGATTCAATTACCGTAACACCCCTTGTTCCCAATGATGTTGAACAAAAATTATTATTGCAGAATGAGCAAAAGAAAAATGGTGTTCAAGATACAAGTGATTATGTATATTATCCTAATCAGTATATAATTACGTTAACAGTAAGTAAAGCTTGGAATATTTCTAACTTGCAGGCGCAACAAATTGTTAATGCTATTATTGATAAGTATTCTGATAATTTTTATAACAAATATGGTTATCAGCCGTATATTTCGAATACTATATCAAACACAAATGTAAAAAGTTTAGATTATCCTGATATTGCTACATATCTTAAGAATCAATTGAGTTTGCTTACAACTTACGCCAAGACCAAATCGGATGCAGCCCAGAAATTCCGTTCTTCAACAACCGGGTTATCTTTCGATGATATTTACAATTCTGTAAGTTCAGTCAAAAAAATTGAGTTTGACAGGCTAAATGCACTTATTGATTCATATGCATTAACAAGTGATAAGTCGGCAAGAATACAAATATATAACAGCCAAATTAATACCTTGACCATAAGTATGCAAAAGGCTCAAGATGCACAAAGTGTTGCATATGCTGCTTTAAAAGAAATGGATAATGGCAAGCAGCTGTATTATTTGCCTAAGAATACAACTAGTAATTATAATAATGATGAACTTTACACCAGTGATTACCGTATAGAACTTGTTAACCAAGAATACAATCAAATGGTTACAAAGTACGTAGATTCAGGAGTTGAGGCTTCTGACGACAAACGTGATATTGAAGATTTGCAGAGAAAACTTAATCTTCTTGTAAACGATAAAACAACACAAGAGCAAAAAGATGATGCAAAGTTAAAAGTTGATGCTCTTGTTGATACGATTCTTTCCGATACAAAAAAATGGGTTGATCTTACAAATAAAACAGCAACGGATTATTACACAACTGACCCATTAAAATTAGCTGTTAATGTTGTGTCACCTGCTACTGTAAATGTAAATATTAATAAAACAACGTATTTAAAAACAGGTGTAATTTTTGCTGTTGTTGGTTTCTTATTTGGTCTGATTATAGGTGCAATACTAACTTACATTAATAAAAAGAAAAACGATAAGTATATTATTAATATTGAAGGAACTTCACTTGAAGTTCAACAAGTTGAAGAACCTCAGGTCGAAAGTAACGAATAATATATGTGATAAGTAAAATATAAGGAATGAGTTTTATTAACTCATTCCTTTGTTTTATCTAATATTATTTCTCACTTTAAAGCTTTTTACACATAATTAATTTCAATTGCACCAAAAGAAACACTGCCTGTAAGCCTTAACTGCGGAGCGTTTACATCTAAAACTTGGGGTTTTGACTGACTGTTAACTGCCCCGAGCGTAGCCTGAATGCTGTCTTTAACTTGCCATCCTCTAGGAACATAAATCTTTAGTGAACCGAAACTGCTTGTTAAGTCTATATCTGCGCCTTCCGGACAAACATGGGCTTGTTCAAAATATACGTTCAATTCTCCAAAGGATACTTCAAAATGACCGCTTTTTAAATTGTCGGAATGAAGATATTTGCTTGATGAACCAAAGTTAACGCTTGCAGTAGGGGTATTGTTGTCTATGTCATCTTCAATTGTTTCAAATTTTTTTTTGTCATGGTAATGGAAATGTTTTTTATGGAACCTGCTCCCAAAAATTATATGCAAACCAGAGGTTATCAATGCAGCTGATAAGATAAGAATCCAGAAGTCTATATGAGGAAGCTGAAGTGTTTTTTCGTAAAGTTCATAAAGAAAAACAAATGGGAAGATAACACCAAAGAAATTTCTGTAAACAATACTTGATATGACTATTGCTGCAAGAAAAACAGTTGCAATGGCAGTGAATGTACCTATTTGCACTATGGATTGTACTTGGCTTAAAACAACAAGTATGCCTCCGAATAAAAACACCAGACCCCAAAACCAATTTCTATTTTTCATAATAACTCCTTTCGTTTAAGCGGAGCCGAAGCTCTCGGTAATTTTGTCTTGACACATATGCAGTTTTATAACTGTTAGCAAATTGAATAAGGCTAGATGAAGTGATGTTACGCTCAATGGAATATATATGCTTTATGTTTACGATTGCCGATTTTGAAACACGGAAAAAATACTTGGGAAGAATTTGCTCCAGTTCATATAAACGGTATTTTATTTTGTATGAATCGTTTGCCGTGTGAGCATAAATATGTTCATTTTCAGTTTCAAAAAAATATATATCGCTTAGAGGAAAGTAAAACTCCATGTTTTGCTTGTAAAATATTATTTTTGAATTGACCGAAGATTGATCCAGCAGATACTGATGGATTTTCTGAATGTTTTCATCCACTTGGCCACAGCGGATTATTATTTCATCTTCAGTTAAATTATCCGTCAGTTCTATGCGTATTTTCACTTAATCACCTCCTGATTTAAAGTATAATGTTTATTTTGCAAATTACAAGGGAGATTTATTAATCTGTAATTTTATAAGGGTAAGTGGTAATAAAAATACGGTAAAAAGCTTTTTTTCGATAAAATTATGGATTATAATAAGTTTGTAAGTTTGTATTTTTTATTCAGGTTAATTAACTAAATAAGATAAAAAAATCAGGAGGATATTTATGACAATAATTTATGAATCAAAAACAGGATTCACAGAAAAATACGCAAAGATGCTTGCCAAAATTACAGGGCTTAAAGCATACAATATTAAAGACTTTAACTCAGTTAAAAAAGGTTCTGATGTTGTTTTTCTTGGCTGGATTTCGGCAGGGAGGGTAAAAGGGCTTAAAAAGGCTTTAAAAAATTTCAATGTTAAAGCTGTTTGTGCAAGCGGTACTGGCAGAGGTCCTGAACCAAATTCTGCAACGTTTGTAAAAAACAATAATATTGAGGGTAAGGAATTTTTCTATCTTCGAGGAGGTAATAAGCCGATTAGAGAAATAAAAGGTTTTGATAAGGTTATACTTTCGATGTTTTTGAAAATGCTTAAAAGCAAGAAAGATAAGACGGATGATATTATTGAAGCTATAAACAATATTGAGAGCGGCGTAGATTATGTCAAAGAAGAAAACCTTGCTGAGGTTGTCAAGTGGGTAAATAAACAAATTAAATAAAGCTTACAAATATTGTGAAACATTTTAGATTGAAGTCAGTGTTTTTATTTAAAATAATTTATGAAATAAAGCGTCCTGAATTTCAGGACGCTTTAAAAATATTATTTTTCTTTTATACTTCTGCACGATTAATAGCATTAAGTACTCCAAAAATAG
>JAUZPX010000119.1 GCA_030705695.1 Bacillota bacterium | reverse complement strand
CATCGAGCTTGGCCGCATCCTCCAATTCAGAATTTATCCCCAGGAAAAACTGTCTTAGAAAAAATACCCCAAAAGACAGCCCTATAAGAAAAATCGTAGCTTGGCTTATTTCTCAGAAAGGGCAGGAAGCCGTTATAAACTCCGGAATGGGATCGATTAATTATTAATTTAAAATATTCTATATTATTTAAAAAGGAAGTATTGAGAATGATTCTCAATACTTCCTTTATTATTTATTCTATTCCCATAAGACAATCTCGTTTGTTTGCATTGTCTTTTTAACATCAATAAGCCGTTGGTTTTTGCTTCCTCTGAAATGAAGAAGCAAACTGCGTTCGCTTAATATAAATGGACCGTCAATTAAAAAATCAGTTTCTTCCAAAAGCTCTTTCCAATAGGGATTGTCATTAAATCCGTCCAGTAATTGTTCATACGTATAGCCTGTATATGTAACAACGTTCAGTCCAATTTCGTGAGCTGCCTTTGCCAGCTCATAAAGAGGCTGTGGCTGCAAAAACGGTTCTCCACCTGAAAGTGTAATTCCTGAAAGCAGCGGGTCTTTTTTCATTTCCTTAATAATATTCTCGGTATCTGATTCATAACCGCAGTTTGGGTCATGACTCTCAGGATTATGACAGCCTTCGCAATTATGAAAACACCCCTGTGTAAACACCACCATACGAATTCCTGGGCCGTCTACAATGGAATTGCGAATAACTCCTGCCAATCTCAATTTACTCATCAAAAATTTCCGCCTTCCCGTCTGATACAATGGCTTTCTGCTATATACTTTGCATATCGGACGAAATGCTTTTTCAGATCTTTTCTGCCAGATTTGAAAGCCCGTGTTTTACACGGTCTCTGACTTCAGCCTGTTTTGCATTATTGAAGCGATCAACAGTACCAACCAGATAGCCTGTGATTCGGCGAATACGTTCAAAACCCTCGCCCTTTTCAAATTCATTTCTTCCGCATTTAGGGCAAACATCACCGATAATGCCTGTATATCCGCAAACAGGGTCACGGTCGACAGGGTGATTAATTGAACCATAGCCTACTCCGCTTTCTTTCATCATGCGGACAACACGCTCAAATGCTTCAAGATTCTCTGTAGGATCGCCGTCAAGCTCAACATATGAAATATGGCCGCCGTTTGTAAGAGCATGATATGGCGCTTCTATCTTGATTTTATCATAAGCGGTAATATCATAATACACAGGAACGTGGAATGAATTTGTATAATACTCTCTGTCTGTAACACCAGGGATTTTACCGAAACGGTTAGCATCCATACGAACAAAACGACCTGATAGTCCTTCTGCCGGTGTCGCAATAAGTGAGAAATTAAGCTTGTATTTTTTGCAGGCATCGTTGCAGCGTTTACGCATATAGCCTACAATTTCAAGACCAAGCTTTTGAGCGTCGGTGCTTTCTCCGTGATGAACGCCAAGAAGCGCTTTCAGCGTCTCTGCTAATCCGATAAACCCGACAGTAAGCGTACCATGCTTTAATACTTCACGGACACTGTCGTCCGGGCCAAGCTTATCACTGTCTAACCAGATACCCTGACCCATCAAAAACGGATAATTGCGTACTAACTTCTGGCTTTGAATCTCAAGGCGTTCCATAAGTTGGTCGAAAACAAGATCAATCATTCTATCAAGTTGCTCAAAGAAGAAATCTACGTTCTTATTACTTAAAATCGCAAGACGAGGTAGATTGATTGAAGTAAAGCTCAGGTTGCCTCTGCCAAAAATAGTTTCCCGTGTCGGATCATAAGCGTTGGCAACAACTCTTGTGCGGCATCCCATGTAGGCAACTTCTGTCTCGGGGCGGCCTGGCTTATAATATTGCAGATTATAAGGTGCATCGATAAACGCAAAATTCGGAAACAGCCGCTTTGCGCTTACACGACAGCCTAACTTAAACAAATCATAGTTAGGGTCTTCTGGATTATAGTTAATTCCTTCTTTAACTTTGAAAATATGAATCGGGAAAATCGGAGTTTCACCGTTTCCGAGTCCTGCTTCAGTAGCCAGCAAAATATTTTTAATTACCATACGGCCTTCTGGAGTAATATCTGTACCGTAGTTTATAGAGCTGAAAGGTATCTGTGCGCCTGCACGGCTGTGCATTGTATTTAGATTGTGGACAAAAGCCTCCATTGCCTGAAATACCGACCGGTCTGTTTCTGTATTTGCATGATTAAATGCAAAGCGTTGAAGCTTACCTGCAATCTTATCGCCAAATTTCTCTGTGAGAATATCCAGCTCTACTTTCATATATTTTTCGCCGTCATCAAGCTTCGCAGTACTTTTTGATTTCCCCTCAGCCTGCTCTATAATTGCTCTGCCGACTGTCTCAGCGTCAGTTTCATCTGTAAGCAATTCAATTGCACGGCACAAATTCTGGCGATATAAACGTCTGTATGTTTTTGCAACGCCTTTTGCCATAGCATAATCAAAATTCGGAATGCTCTGTCCGCCGTGTTGGTCGTTCTGGTTAGACTGAATGGCGATACATGCAAGCGCAGAATAACTTGCAATATCGTTCGGCTCACGCAAAAAGCCGTGACCTGTACAGAATCCGTCTGTAAACAGCTTGTCCAGATCGATCTGGCAGCATGTAGTGGTTAAAGTCAAAAAGTCGAGATCATGAATATGTATATCGCCGTTACGATGAGCTTTTGCATGTTTAGGGTTCAGTATATACATCTCATAAAACTGCTTTGCGCCTTCCGAGCCATATTTAAGCATTGTGCCCATAGCTGTATCAGCATCTATATTTGCATTCTCACGCTTGACATCGTTATCTTTTGCGGCTTTAAATGTAAGATCTTCATAAATCTTCATCAGCCTCGTGTTCATCTCACGGACACGGGTACGCTCAGCTCTGTAAAGAATAAATTCTTTCGCAGTTCTGGCATGACCGTTATCAATAAGAATTCTTTCAACTGTATCTTGTACATGCTCGACGGTAGGATTAGGATCATTCTCTTCAATAAGATATTCCCTTACTTTTTCGGAAAGTTCTTTGGCTGTTTCAAAGTCGTTACCGCCAATTGCCTGTGCCGCTTTGTAAATCGCCTGAGTGATTTTATCTAAATCGAAATTAACAGAACGTCCGTCACGTTTTACTATTGTCTGAACCATGATAATCCCCCTCATGCCACAAGATATTGTGCCATTATTTTTTGGTTTAATTTAGTATAACTTATCGCCTTGTCTACGTCAAGCATATTTTTAACGATATTTATTAAAACTTTTTGTGCAATACATATAACTATATTTGCAAATTCAACAAAAAAGAAAATTAACTATCTATTGTGAGTAGTTAATATAATATCACTATATATTGTAAAATACAAGTATTATTTGATATAAAGTGAAAATAATTTTTTATATAAAACTCACTTATAATTTAATAAAAAAGTGCTGAAAAACCAAACGTTTTCAGCACTATATATTGTATACTAATTTTAATTAATTCCAATTCAAAGTGTCGTAATAGACATTGGCATAATCGCTTGCAGAATGAGCCCAGCTGTTGTCAGATTCCATTGCTCGACGAACAAGTTTTTCCCAGCCGTCATGCTCCCAATAACCTCCGATAGCACGCCTGATTGCGTTTACCATATCACCTGCATCGTAATTTCGGAAAGTAAAGCCGTTTCCTTTACCATCGCCGCTGTCTTGAATCGAATCACGCAGACCGCCTACTTCTCTTACAACAGGTATAGTACCATATCGCAAAGAAATCATCTGTGACAAACCGCACGGCTCGCTTTTCGACGGCATAAGGAATATATCTGACCCTGAATAGATTTTCCGTGCAAGCTCAGGAACAAATCCAAAGCAAGCCGAAAGTTTTTCAGGATAAATGCCCTGCATATAGCGGAAGAAGTCCTCATATTCGGTATCTCCTGAACCAAGTACAACAAACTGAATATCTTCCTCGCGCATAATTTGGTCAAGGGACGTTCTAACAAGATCCAACCCTTTATGCGATACCATACGGGTAACCATTGAAATCATCGGAATATCGCTTCGTTGCTTCAGCCCCAATCGTTCCTGTAAAGCCCGTTTGCACTCGGCTTTGCCGCTCATATCATCAATAGAATAGTTTTTATAAATATTCGCATCCGTTTCGGGATCATAGCTTACATTGTCAATACCGTTTAAAATACCGCATAGCTTCCAGCGGCGAGGATACAAAATCGTATCAAGTTCATGGGAAAACCACGGATTCAAAATTTCATTCGCATAACTTGGGCTAACGGTAGTTACTCTTACAGCATTCTCGATAGCGCCTTTCATAAAATTCAATTTTCCATTGTGGTCAAGAAGGTTTTTGTATTCATCGGGAATACCGACAATACTATCATTTATTTCCCAACCGTACATGCCTTGATACTGAATGTTATGGATAGTAAAAATATTTTTTATGTTATTGTACCAGGCGTTATGGGAGAAAAACAAATAATAATACGTAGGTATTAAAGCCGTCTGCCAGTCGTTGCTGTGAATGATGTCAGGTTTAAAGTCGATATGCGGTAACATCTCAAGGCAGGCTTTCGAAAAGAAAGCAAAACGCTCTGCATCATCATAAAATCCGTAAAGACCGTTGCGCTTAAAGTAATATTCGTTATCAATAAAATAATACATAACACCGTTATAACGTGCTTCAAAGACACCGCAATACTGATTTCGCCAAGCAACAGGTACGGTAAAGTTTGCAACAAAACGCATAGTGCTTTTTAATTCCTCTGGGATATCACTGTACAGCGGCATAACAATACGGCATCCGATAAATCTTTGCCGTAACGCATGAGGGAGCGACCCTGCTACGTCGGCTAAACCACCGCTGCCAGCAAAAGGGTTTGCTTCACTGGTGCAATATAAAACTTTCAAAAAATCCACCTCGTTTCTTTGTACACTTTTAATCTTACATTTACATTATAATATACAAAAGTGTTTTGTATACCATTTGAAATAATCAAATTTAATTCAAAAACTACACCATACTGGTCTTGCTGATATAAATAGGATATGACGAAAAACCCATAAGCTCACGCTCAGGCTTGATTACT
>JAUZPX010000118.1 GCA_030705695.1 Bacillota bacterium | reverse complement strand
TATACAGATGAATAAGTATATAATATTTGATTTATTTTACAATTGCGCCACGGTCGGCAGAGAGAACATTGTTTTTGTATCTTCTTAAGTAGCCTGTAAGATTATCTTTTGATTTTATTTTTATTGATTGTCTTCTTTTCTCTATTTCCTCATCCGAAACAAGGAGTTTAATGGAGTAATTTTGAATATCTATATGAATTTTATCTCCATTTAAAATGTAGGCAATTGTTCCGCCTGCCGCTGCTTCAGGAGAGATATGACCGATAGCTGCGCCTCTTGTAGCACCTGAAAAGCGACCGTCGGTAATTAATGCGACATCGGCATCAAGTCCCATTCCTGCAATTGCCGAGGTGGGGGAAAGCATCTCGCGCATTCCGGGACCTCCTGCAGGGCCTTCATATCGGATAACTACAACATCGCCTTTCTTGATTTCACCTGCATAAATCGAAGAAATCGCTTCTTCCTCAGAATCGAATACTTTTGCTGTTCCGGTAAAGTCAAGCATTTCTTTTTTAACTGCACTGCGTTTTACAACGGCGCCGTTAGGTGCAAGATTACCGAATAGAACTGCTAAGCCTCCTGTTTTTGAATACGGCTCGTTAAACGGTTTAATAACACCATAATCTTTGATTTTTGCATCGAAAACGCTCTCAATAAGAGTTTTTCCTGTTGCCATGACCGCACCATTATATAAAAGACCGTTTTTTGCAAGCTCGTTCATAACGGCATAAACGCCGCCTGCATCGTTTAAGTCCTGCATATGATGTGTTCCCGCAGGTGCGAGTTTGCATAGATTCGGAGTAGCTTCGCTTACTTCGTTAATCATTTTAAGGTTGATTTCAACACCGATTTCATTGGCAACTGAAATTAAATGAAGAACGGAATTTGTCGAACAACCAAGCGCCATGTCGACAGTTAAAGCATTTCTGAATGCATGCTCAGTCATGATATCAAACGGACGGAGATCTTGGCTTAAAAGCTCCATAATCTGCATTCCTGCAGACTTTGCAAGACGCAAACGGCTTGAATAAACAGCAGGGATGGTTCCGTTTCCAGGTAAAGCCATTCCAAGAGTTTCGCAAAGGCAATTCATAGAGTTTGCCGTGAACATACCTGAGCAAGAACCGCATCCTGGACAGGCAGTTTCTTCGATTTCTGTTAGTTCCGCTTCGCTGATCTGATTTGCTTTATATGCACCGACAGCTTCAAATGTACTGTTAAGATCTTTTCCATCAAGCGAAAGCATCGGTCCGCCTGAAACAAAAATTGACGGGAGATTAAGCCGTGCTGCTGCCATAAGCATACCAGGTACAATTTTATCGCAGTTTGGTATAAACACAAGTGCATCAAAACAATGTGCTCTTACCATGCATTCAATACTATCGGCAATAAGCTCTCGGGAGCATAGGGAATACTTCATTCCCTCATGTCCCATTGCAAGCCCGTCGCATACTGCAATTGTGTTAAACTCCATAGGCGTTCCGCCTGCTGCCAGAACGCCGTCTTTAACAGCTCTTGCAACAGTTTGCAAATGGATATGCCCTGGTACTACTTCGTTAAAGGAATTGACAATGCCAATGAGTGGTCTTTTGATTTGTTCATCGGAATATCCCATGGCTTTTAGCAGCGCTCTTTTCGGTGCATTTTCAGCTCCGCTTTTCATTTTATCGCTGTTCACGCTTACACATCCTTTTTGTCCTGCCAGCTCATTTTTGCACGGAGATCAGCGCCGACTTTTTCAACCAGATGCTCGCTTTCCATTCTTCTTTTTGCAAGGAATGACGGGCGGCCAGCTTGATTTTCAAGGATCCAATCTCTTGCGAATTCTCCGTTTTGAATTTCTGTAAGAACTTTCTTCATTTCTTTCTTTGTTTCATCTGTGATAATGCGATTGCCGATTGAATAATCGCCATATTCGGCAGTGTCGCTAATTGAATAGCGCATAAACGAAAGTCCGCCTTTAATAACGAGATCGATAATGAGTTTCATTTCATGAACGCACTCAAAATATGCGCTTTCAGGCTGATATCCTGCTTCAACAAGTGTTTCAAATCCTGCTTTCATCAAAGCGGAAACGCCGCCGCAAAGAACAGCTTGCTCACCGAAAAGATCTGTTTCTGTTTCTTCTTTGAATGTTGTTTCTAAAATGCCTGCTCTGCCGCCGCCTATACCAGCAGCATAAGCAAGAGCGATTTCTTTTGCGTTGCCTGTTGCATCTTGATAAACAGCAATAAGATCAGGTACGCCTTTACCCTCGGCAAATTGGCTTCTTACAGTGTGTCCCGGGCCTTTAGGAGCAATCATGATAACATTAACGTTTTTAGGTGGAACGATCTGATTAAAATGAATGTTAAATCCATGTGCAAAGCATAAAGTCATGCCTTCTTTTAAGTTTGGAGCAACACCGTTATTGTAGATTGCTGCCATTTTCTCATCGTTAACAAGAAGCATAACTACATCTGCTTTTTTTGTTGCTTCGCCTGTATTAAATACATCAAAACCGTCCGCTTTTGCTTGTTGTGCGCTTTTGGAGCCTTCATAAAGACCGATGATAACATTCATGCCGCTGTCCCTTAAATTCTGAGCATGAGCATGACCTTGGCTGCCGTAACCGATAACAGCGATTGTTTTTCCTTTGAGAGTTGATAAATTGCAATCCTTTTCATAATACATAGTTGACATTGTCGAGTTCTCCTTTTTATTATAAATTATTAATAGATAACATATTTTCAGTGCCGTGAACCATGGAAATTGATCCACTGCGGCAAACTTCAAGAATTCCAAAAAGCTTGGCTTTTTCAATAAATTCATCAATTTTTTCAGAGCTTGCCGTAATTTCAGAAGTAATATATTCATTGCTGAAATCCATTACTTTTCCGCCGTATGTGTTAATTAGTTCGCTAATTTCAGTTCTGTCTCCGTTTGCTTTCAGTTTAATTAGCATATGTTCAACCGAAACAGAGTTTTGCTCGTCTAGAACAACAACCAGCTTGACATCATGGAGCTTTTGAAGCTGCCGAACAACTTGTTCTTCCATATATTTATCGCCTGTTGAAACAATGGTCATTCTGGAATATTCGGGGTTTTCAGTTTCTCCGACAGCAAGACTGTCGATGTTATAATTTCGTTTGCTGTATAGTCCTGCCACTCGGTTCAGGACGCCAAAATGGTTTGAGACAATCAAGCCTACTATAAATTTATTATCCATAATTCACACCTCTCATTCCAAAATAATATCATTTATACAGCCACCAGGCGGAATCATCGGTAATACTTTTTCATCCATATCGATTTTGCAATCAATAATGCATGGAGCGCAAAGATTATTGGAATTTCTTAAAATATCTGACAATTCCTCTAAAGTGGTTGCACTATATCCGTTGCCTCCAAAGGCTTTGGCAAGCATGGGGAAATCCGTTTGCCTGTTTAATGTTGTTTGAGAGTAACGTTCCTCATAAAAAGCATTTTGCCATTGACGCACCATACCAAGCACACCGTTATTTAATATTATTACGAAGATCGGCAGTTTTTGTGAAACAGCAGTTGCAAGCTCATTTAAGTTCATGCCAAAACTACCGTCACTAGTAAAGAGAACAGTCGTCTTTTTGTTGTTAGCAATACAGCCGCCTATTGAGGCGCCCAAGCCGTAGCCCATAGTTCCCAAACCGCCTGATGTAAGTAATGTTCTCGACTTTTTGAATTGATAATATTGCACTGTCCACATTTGATGTTGTCCTACATCTGTTGCAATAACTGTATCATTGTCACAAAAAGACTGAACGGTACTTATAATATTTCTCGGTGTAAAGCTGCCGTCGTTTTCCGTTTTATCGGCTTTTTTATTTTCTTCAATACGGGCAAGCCATTCTTCGTTTTTAAAAGAGGAGATACTCGGAAGTATGAAATTCAGAATTTCTTTTACATCTCCGCACAGACCAATTTTTTTTCTAATATTTTTTCCAATTTCTGCTGCATCAACATCGATATGTATAATCGTACATTTTTCTGAATACTTATCGACGTTTCCTGTTGCTCTGTCGCTGAAGCGTACACCAACTGCGATAACTAAATCAGCTTCTGATTGGGCAACAGAAGAAGCATACTTCCCGTGCATACCGCACATACCGAGGTTCAGCTCATAGTCTGCGGGAATAGCTGTGAGTCCCATCATGCTTAGACCAATCGGCGCTGAAAGCTTTTTTGAGAGCTCCAGAACTTCCGCTTCTGCTTCTGCGGCGATTACTCCGCCTCCGCAATATATATATGGCTTTTTGCTTTGCTTAATTGCCTGTAATGCGGCATCAAAATCATTATCAAATGCAACATTATGTTGCTTAACAGTTACAGGTTTTGATATGTATTCGCATACGTCCTTTTGAACGCTTTTCGGAATATCAATCAAAACAGGTCCTTTTCTTCCCGTAGAGGCAATAATAAAAGCTTCTTTAATTGTTTGTGACAATTTTTTTACGTCTTTTACTAAATAACTATGTTTTACAATAGGCTGTGTGATTCCGACGATGTCAACCTCTTGAAAGCTGTCTTTTCCAAGCAAATGTGATGCAACGTTTCCCGTGATTGCAACCATCGGAACAGAATCGAGATAAGCATTGGCGATTCCCGTTACGAGATTTGTGGCTCCAGGGCCGCTTGTTGCGATAACAACACCAGTTCTGCCAGATACTCTGGCGTAACCGTCTGCGGCATGTGCCGCCCCTTGCTCATGAGCTGAAATAACATGATTGATTCGATGGCTGTTTTTATACAGCTGATCGTAAATATCAAGAACGGAACCTCCTGGATATCCAAAGACAGTTTCGACACCTTGTTCTACCAGCGATTCAACAAGTATTTGCGCACCATTCAATAACATGTGTTTTGCCTCCTTAAAGTCTATTAACAAAAAAACGTCTTACAGCGTTTGCTGTAAGACGTTTTGAGTACTTTTTGTTTTAACTCTTCATCTCTTATCAGCATAACGCGAACTAACACTACCGCTAATGACGATAATGCTAATAACGACGACTATTAGGCTGACAAAAAGATTAAAAATCATTTTTTTATCTCCAAGAGTTATTTTTCGTTATTTTAGCACAGATGTTGCTATC
>JAUZPX010000117.1 GCA_030705695.1 Bacillota bacterium | reverse complement strand
TTTCTTTTGGAATAATTTCTCGGATTTTTTTTAGGTTTTCAATAGTAATTTTTGCGTTTGAAGTGTCTACATATTCATATTTTGATGAAAATTGTTGTAGGCTTTCTTGCGTAAAAATATTATTACCTGTGTATATCTGTTGATTTATATATAAATTAAAATTTTCTTTATACGTTAATGGGTAGTAATCTTCCAATTCAGAAATACATTCTCCGGACTCACGTCTTTTATAAACACCCAATGTGCCATCTATCAGTAATGATAAAAAAATGTATTTATACTTAATGGTGGCAATGGATGTTGTTAACGAGTTGTTGTCAAGAAACGGAACCTCAGCAATTATTTGATTTTTTTTTGCATCATCACACAACAATGACGTTAATATTTGAGAAGTATGATTTTGGCCCATCATTGTTTGACCTAATTTATTAACGTATGTAAATTCAGTTTTGATATTTGGAGTTTTTTTAATAAAAGTAAACAGCTGCAACATATCGCATGAACCTTTGAACAATATCAAATCGGAAATGACAGCTTGATCTGATCGTGAATTCAATTTAATATTGTTTATCCAACTTGGTGAAAAATTGTTTTCAAGCGCGGATGCTACTTCGGCGACAACTTTTAGTTTAGGATATCCTATTTGGGCATACACCCACTGCTCAACTTTCATACCAAGGGTTCTGCACGAAAATGCAAAATGAATTAATTCATTGTCTTTTATTGCATAAAATCCAACAATGCCATAGTCACCGAATTTATCAGAAACCTCAACGTAACCAGAATTAACACTCTTGTCTGAAATTAAATTCGTAAAATCCTCAATAGATTGTCTGTTTTTTGTGTAGTTGAGTTGATTGCTTCTCATTACCAGTTCATGTAATCTATCCACACATTTCATACAATCGTTTTTAATTACAACTTGGATGTTACAACTAAGAAGAAATTCTTCGTTGTTGCTAAACTCGTTTCGTAGTTCTTGCTTTTTTTCCAATAACTTATATTGCTTTAATCGTTTATGTTGTAAATCACTCTTATTTGCCGATTTGGCAAACATATATAAATCGTTTATTACATCCGGCGATGAAATCATAAGTTCAGGGCAAAAATATAATGCTTCATTTAAATTCATATCATTGTCGTCAATAAACAGCACGTTTGCCGGACGCAAACACATATCTTCAATAATTTGTTTTACTCGAATTCCTTTGCTTTCCCAATTTATTGATGAAAAAACAAAATAATCCCATAAATCGGTTTCTGAAAGTTTATTTTTTACGACTTCAAAATCATTCTTAGAGCAAATCGTATTTATTATTCCACAATCGGTAAGTGTTTTTATTAATTCAATGTTCCGTTCTTCGATAAAAACATTCTGTTCGCTTATTATACCGTTCCAAAATGTATCGTCCAAATCCCAAATAACCAGTTTAATTTTTGAAAAATCAACCATTGAATTAACTCCTTTTCTTTGATAACTCTTGATATTACTCCAAAAATCGAATTAACTTGATTGTTAGGATACAGCACCGTACAAAAAACTGGGTAAGTATTACAAAATTCAATTAAGCCACATCATTTTGCTAAAACGTAAATGTGCATTGTGAGTATTCTTTTCAGATATTGGCAAAGCTGTTACTCAACCACTTATAATAATCAATATTGTTTTCCCCAATAAACCATGTGCTGTGCAGGTTTTCCGCAGCATGCGCAGGTATCTGTAATATGCTCTTCATCGAAGGGAATGCAGCGTGATTTCACACCGCCTGTTTCATCTTTTAGTTTGTCCTCGCATGCGCTGTCTCCACACCACATTGCTTTGATAAAACCGGGCTTATTTTGGGCAATATCCAGAAATTCCTCGTGATTTTTCGCTACGAATGTTTTTTCATGCAAGTTTTCCAATGCATTATTGTACATATCGTTATGCATTGTTTCTAGGGTTTCACGAACTGCCGTTTCAAGGTTATCAATCGATACAACAATCTTCTCCCTTGTATCACGGCGAACGATAACACACTGATTATTTTCGATATCTTTAGGGCCTATCTCTATACGGACAGGTACGCCTTTCATCTCGTATTGGCTAAATTTCCAACCCGGGCTTTGGTCACTGTTATCAAGCTTGACTCGAAATTCGTCTTTAAGACGCTTATAAAGGGAATCAGCTTTCTCTAAAACGCCTTCTTTATGCATTGCAATCGGAATTATAGCTATTTGAATTGGTGAAATCTTCGGGGGAAGAACAAGACCGTCATCGTCGGAATGTACCATTATCAAGGCACCGATTAAACGAGTGGAAACACCCCATGAAGTCTGATGCGGATATGCCAGTTTGTTATCTCTGCCAGTAAACGTAATATCAAAACTGCGTGCAAATCCATCGCCGAAATAATGTGATGTACCGCCTTGCAATGCAACACCGTTATGCATCATAGGCTCAATAGTATATGTTGCCTCGGCGCCTGCAAATTTCTCTTTATCAGTTTTTTTGCCGATGACCGCAGGAATCGCCAAAGTTTCTTTATAGAAATCATGATACACATGAAGCATTCTCATCGTTTCTTCCTGTGCCTCTTCAGCGGTTTCGTGCATGGTATGGCCTTCCTGCCACAAAAATTCAGAAGATCTTAAAAACGGACGTGTTGTTTTCTCCCAGCGGACTACCGAACACCACTGATTGTAAAGCTTCGGCAAATCACGATAAGAATTTATAATTTTTGCGTAGTGTTCGCAAAACAGAACTTCACTTGTCGGACGTACGCAAAGACGTTCCGTAAGCTTTTCTGCTCCGCCCTGAGTTACCCATGCTACTTCAGGAGCAAAACCCTTAACATGATCTTTTTCTTTCTGAAGCAAGCTTTCAGGAATAAACATAGGCATATATACGTTTTCGTGACCTGTTTCTTTAAAACGTCTGTCCAAATCTTTTTGAATATTTTCCCAAATGGCATATCCGTAAGGGCGGATAACCATGCATCCTTTCACCCCTGAATAATCAATAAGCTCCGCTTTCTTTACGATATCTGTATACCATTTTGCGAAGTCCTCATCACGTGAAGTAATTGCTTCAACAAGTTTTTTCTGTTGTGCCATCGTTTAATCGCCTTCCTGAATTTACGGATTTTATATAATTAATACTTTAAATTTAAAATCTTAATCATTATTTCTCATTTGTATTCTTTTCTTTAAAAATTTTGCCGAATACCGTAACAATCACATATAAAAGTGTCATTACAACAAACAGTCCTACCATTCCCTGAAGAAGCAGCCATAATGTTTTTATTACGTCTGCCGTATTGACAGGACCAAGTAAGCTTTGAAACACATTTAATAACTGAAAATTCATATTCAGCCCTCCCTTAAGCCAAATGAAGCATATTAAGCCCCAGCGACAAAATAATACCTCCGGCTACAACCGAGCCAATCTGTCCGGCTACATTGGCACCGACTGCATGCATAAGCAAATGATTCTGGTCGTCTTCTTTAAGAGCCATTTTCTGCACAACTCTTGCTGACATCGGAAATGCTGATATTCCTGCTGCACCGAGCATTGGGTTCATTCTTTTTTCTTTCGGTGTAAAGAGATTCAAAAGTTTTATAAACAGCACTCCACCTATAGTATCAAACACAAATGCAAACAGACCGATAACCATAATTAGCAAAGTACCAAATGTTAAAAACTCGCTTGCTCGCATCTGGAATGCAATAGTGATGCCAAGAAATATCGTTATTAAATTTGCAAGTGATGTCTGTGCCGTTTGCGATAAACTTTCAAGCACACCGCATTCACGAATAAGATTTCCAAACATCAAGAATCCGACAAGTGCCACCGATGCAGGAGCAATAAATCCTGCAACCATTGTAACAATAATCGGGAAAAGAATCTTCGTTGTTTTGGAAACTTGTTTCGGATTATATTGCATACGGATCTGACGCTCTTTTTTTGTTGTAACAAGTTTAATCGCAGCAGGCTGAATTATTGGCACAAGCGCCATATATGAATATGCCGCAACGGCAATAGCGCCTTTATATGCGCTGTTCATCTTAATTGAAACAAGAATAGCTGTTGGACCGTCAGCAGCACCGATAACTCCTGCGCTCATAGCGTCGTTTAAATGGAACCCAAAAAGTGCAGATAGAATAATAGTTATGAAAATGCCGAGCTGTGCCGCCGCACCGCAAAGCATAAGTTTCGGATTAAGAAGCAACGGACCAAAATCAATCATAGCTCCAATGCCGACAAAAAGCAGAAGCGGCATCGCCTCGGAAGAATGAACTCCAACCGAAAACAGCCATTTAATTATTCCGCTTTGACTTGCAACACCCATAGTATCAGCAAATGGCAGATTAACGAGTATTGCACCGAAGCCTATCGGCAATAATAAAGCAGGCTCGAATTGTTTTTTTATAGCAAGCCATATCAATACTCCCCCAATTGCCCACATGACAACCATCTGCCATGTCAACGCATGAAAGCTATTTAAAATAAAAGAGAAATCTCCCATTGTTTTTTCCTTTTCCGTTTATAATCTGTATCTTTGTTATTATACCCGAATTCTGCCATGTTTGCAATACATTAAGCTTCTCATGTTATAGTTAATTAACTTGAAAAACAATAATTTCAGTATATATTGCTGTAATACAACAAAACAGGCTGAAGATAAATATCCTCAACCTGTGAAAAATATTAAACGAAGAATACTTATGAGTGGGACTCTACATAAGTTACGAGATCGCCGACAGTTTTTATATTTTCAATTTCTTCATCAGGGATTTCAACATCAAATTCATCCTCGATTGACATCAGAAGATCGACGATGTCCAATGAATCAGCGCCTAAATCATCTTGAATAATAGTTTCAGCGGTTATGTTATCTTCCTCGACATCAAACTGCTCGCTTAAAATTGCCTTTACTTTCTCTAAAACCATGGTAAAGCCTCCTAAATAATATAAAAAAAGTTAATTTTTGTGTTGTCTGTTCTGTATTGTAGACAAACAATCACATTTTATGCTACAATCACTATATTAAATATAGCCTGTAGCATTTCCATAGAAACATATTATTAGTAAATAATCACTTTGTCAATATTATTTTTAAGTTTTTATAAATATTTTGATAATTTCATTGATTCATCAC
>JAUZPX010000116.1 GCA_030705695.1 Bacillota bacterium | reverse complement strand
AGACTTGCAGTCAACAGGATATTTTGACTATCTTGATAACGGAATCATAGTTATAGAGTGGAGCGAAAACATTGAATCTGCAATCCCGAAAGATGCGATTCGAGTTTCAATCTCAAAAGGTAAAAATGAAAATGAACGCATTTTTGAAATTGAGGGGGTAAGTTCGCTTTGATGATTTTATCGCTAGATTCTTCGGCAGGTGCAGCCTCAGTTTGCTTATATAACGGAGAAAAAGTTATCGGGCAGTTTTTTATTAATGCAAAGCTTACTCACAGCGAAACACTGATGCCTATGATCGCAGAATTGCTAGACAATACAAGAATCAATATTCATGATGTTGATTGTTTTGCCGTTTCATCAGGACCAGGTTCTTTTACCGGTTTAAGGATTGGAATATCAGCTATAAAGGGAATGGCTTTTGCCGAAAACAAACCATGTGTTTCTGTTTCGACACTTTTGGCAATGGATGCTCAAATAGAATACGAGAATTATATTATTTGCGCTGTAATGGATGCTCGTTGCAATCAGGTATATAATGCTCTTTTTAAAAATCATCAAAGATTAACAGATGATAGAGCAATTACAATAGATGAGCTTAAAATAGAATTAAAAGGGTATAATGAGAGAATACTTTTTGTCGGTGACGGCGCAGAACTTTGCTATAACGCAATAAAAGAAGAAAACGAAAATGTATTTATTGCACCTTTGCATCTTAGGTATCAATCTGCATATGGTGTAGCTTTTGCAGCGACTCAAAAATATAAAAATAAAGAGTTCTTGTCAGCGGTAGAGTTATCTCCTGTATATTTAAGGCTTCCGCAGGCAGAAAGAGAACTTAGAAAACGAAATAATTTATAGTCGAAATTGATTATAAAATAAATTTGGGGGAATAAAAAAATGATCGCACTGGGATGTGACCATGCAGGTTTTGAATTAAAAGAAGCCATTAAAGAACATTTATCGAATAAAGGAATAGAAATTACTGATTTCGGGACATATAGTACTGAATCTGTTGACTATCCAATTTTTGCATATAAAACTGCAAAAGCAGTAGCTTCAGGCGAATGTGAATACGGCATTCTTTGTTGTGGAACAGGCATTGGAATTTCAATTGCAGCAAACAAAGTAAAGGGAATTCGTGCTGCTGTTTGCAGCGAAGAGTTTTCTGCTGAAATGACAAGACGTCATAATGATGCAAATATTCTTTGTCTTGGTGGAAGAATTATTTCAAAAGAAACTGCAATTAAACTTGTCGACATTTTCTTAAGCACCCCGTCTGAAAGCGGAAATCATAAACGCAGAATTGATTTGATTTCTGATATTGAAAATAATATTGAAATTGGCTAAATAAAAAAACTGTGAAGCAATTTACAGCATCACAGTTTTAAATTTAAAATTTAGTTAATTAGACTTTTGCATCGCAATATTCGCAAATTTTGTCATTTCCTGCTGTTTTATAGCATTTTGGCAGGTATTTTTCCTGAGCTGAAATGCATCTTGGGTTTTTACACTCTTCTGCTCCTTCAAATGAAGGTTTAGCAGGTTCCGAATTATCGTCAAGAAGCAGAAGAATCAGTGCCATTCTGGCGTATACTCCATAAACTGCCTGCTTAAAGTAAATAGCTCTTGGATCGTCGTCAACATCGATTGTTATTTCATCAACTCTCGGAAGCGGATGAAGTATCTTTAAATCTTTCTTTGCGCTTTTTAGCTTTTCTTTGTCGAGAACAAATACTCCTTGCTGAGCAAGATATTCCTCTTCGCTTGCAAAACGTTCTTTTTGGATTCTCGTCATATAAAGCACATCAAGCTGCGGTATTGCTTCTGCAAGAGTTAATACTTCTGTGTATGAACACCCGTTTTTATCCATGATTTTTTTAATGTAATCAGGTATTGTAAGTTCTTTTGTAGCAATAAGAACAAATCGGTTACCTTTAAAGTGCGATAAAGTTTTAATGAGCGAGTGCACTGTTCTGCCGTTTTTTAAATCGCCGCAAACACCAATGCAGAGGTTATCAAGTCTTCCAAGCTCATGGTGAAGTGTAACTACATCCGTGAGGGTTTGTGTCGGGTGCAAGTGACCTCCGTCGCCACCGTTTATTACAGGCACGCTTGAATAAAAGCTTGCTGCTTTTGCAGAGCCTTCCATCGGGTGACGCATAGCGATTATGTTTGCATATCCGCTAACGATTTTAATTGTATCTTTAAGGCTTTCGCCTTTAGCTACTGAAGAATTCATCGGGTTGTCAAAGCCGATTGTTTGTCCTCCGAGTTTTAACATTGCGGTTTGGAATGACATTTGTGTACGTGTAGACGGCTCATAAAATAACGTTGCCAGAATTTTTCCTTTGCAGGCTTCATTGTATTTTTCGGGATTTTTATAAATTTCATCTGCAAGAGAAGTAATTTTGTCAAGTTCATTAAGGGTTAAATCATCCAAGTCAATTATATGTTTATGAGTCATAATAACCCCCCTTTAATCTTATTCGATTAATTATAACAGCAGAGAATAAAAATAACAATGAGTAAAATGAAAATTCGCTGTGAAAAATGAACTCGTTTTCATTTTTTGCTTTGTTGCTGGGGAAATGGCAATTATTAAATTAATGATATTTGCTAATAAAAAAATAAAGCTTTAAAAGAAAATTAATTTTAATTCTTTTTTGTAAAGATAAATACACAACTTATAGTATATAATTAATAAATATGTCAATATGTTATGAATGGGAGATAAAAATGATTACAGAAGAAAGAATTTTGGATATTTTAAAAGAAGCAGGTGTTCTGTTGGAAGGACATTTTAAACTTACTTCCGGAAGACACAGCAACAAATATTTACAGTGCGCAAAGATTTTTCAAAACACAAAATACAGTACTGAGCTTTGCAGTGCTTTAGCTGAACAGTTTAAAGATGCAGGAGTATCTGTTGTAATTGGACCTGCAATCGGGGCTATTCAAATGTCTTATGAAGTAAGCCGCAATTTGGAGTGCGAGAATTTTTTTGCTGAACGTGATGAAGAAGGTAAAATGGCACTACGCAGAGGATTTACAGTAAATCCTGGGCAAAAAGTACTTCTCGTGGAAGACGTTGTAACTACTGGCGGTTCAGTAAAAGAAGTATTGGAACTTGTGAAAAATGCAGGTGCTGATGTTGTCGGCGTCGGCTCAATTGTAGATAGATCAAACGGTAATGTTGATTTTGGTGTACCGTTTAAATCGGTTATAAAAGTAAATGTTGAATCTTGGGAGCCAGATAACTGTCCTCTTTGCAAAGAAGGAAAGCTCGAGGTTGTAAAACCGGGCTCTCGTAAGATTTGATGATAGTTATTGCTTTATGCTCTATGGAAGTCGGGTGAGAAAATGGACAAACAATCAGACAGACATAAGGGACACAGAAATAGAATGAAGCAGAAATTCATTGAGAACGGGTTGGATGTTTTTCATTCTCATGAGGCTCTGGAAATGCTGTTGTATTATGCAGTTCCTCGAAAAGATACAAATGAGCTTGCTCACAAATTATTAGAGATTTTTGGCTCGCTTTCAGCAATTTTTGATGCACCTATAGGATTATTGAAAAAAGCAGGTCTTTCAGAATCAGCTGCTGTGTATTTAAAGTTGATTCCTGAAATTACCCGTCTATATCAAGAGGATAAACATCAAAATTACGATAAAATTATTACTGATGAAAATATAGGTGAAATACTTGTAAAGAAGTTTATAGGCAGAGAAAACGAGAATGTAATTCTCTTACTTATGGATTCAAAAGGGAAAGAGCTTTTTTGCGGAATAGTAAGCAAAGGTTCTGTGAACGCTTCTGAAATCTATATTAAAAAGCTGATTGAAACCGCAGTACTTTATAACGCTTCAACGGCTGTCTTAGCACATAATCATCCAAGTGGCATGGCATTGCCGTCAAAAAAAGATCTTGATACAACTAAGAAAATTTCCGTTGCTTTAAGACTTGTTGGTGTTCAATTATCTGACCATATAATTGTTGCAGACGGAGATTTTGTTTCGTTGGCAGCATGTGATTTTGGTGAGGAACTCTTTATTTAAAGGTACAGATATGGATTTTAAATTAAATTCTGATTATAAGCCTACCGGCGATCAGCCTGCTGCAATTCGGCAGCTTGTTGAAAGTATTAATGCCGCAAATAAGGAACAAACATTGTTAGGTGTTACCGGCAGCGGTAAAACATTTACAATGGCAAATATTATTGAAAAACTGAACAGACCTACCTTGGTTTTAGCTCATAACAAGACCTTGGCGGCTCAGCTTTGTTCTGAATTTAAACAGTTTTTTCCACAAAATGCAGTTGAATACTTTGTCAGCTATTATGATTATTATCAGCCTGAAGCTTATATACCTCATACCGACACGTATATCGAAAAAGACAGTGCAATTAACGATGAAATCGATAAACTGCGCCACAGTGCGACTTCTGCGCTTTCAGAGAGGCGTGACGTTATAATTGTTGCCAGCGTTTCATGCATTTATAGCCTTGGCGACCCTATAGATTACCGTACAATGGTAATTTCTCTTCGTCCTGGAATGCAGATGGACCGTGATTTTCTGCTAAAAAAACTTGTTTCTCTTCAATATGAAAGAAACGATATTAATTTAATACGCAATAAGTTTCGTGTAAGAGGCGATGTTGTTGAAATATTCCATTCGTATTCAAGCAGCTCTGTGGTACGTGTGGAATTTTTCGGTGATGAAATAGAACGAATTTCCGAAATCAATCCACTTACAGGTGAATTAATTGCTAACTTAAAACACGCTGCGATTTATCCGGCTTCTCACTATATTGTTCCGCAGGAAAAAATGAATGTGGCTATTCAGGAAATTGAAAATGAGCTTGTCGAGAGGGTCAAATATTTTCGTGATAACGACAAGCTTATTGAAGCTCAAAGAATTGAGCAGCGTACCAAATATGATGTTGAAATGCTTCAGGAGATAGGCTTCTGTACGGGGATTGAAAACTATTCTCGTGTACTATCTCGTCGTACCCCGGGAAGCTCTCCGTTTACACTTATAGATTACTTTCCGAAAGATTATTTGCTTTTTGTCGATGAGTCGCATGTTACTTTGCCTCAGGTTCGTGGTATGTATGCAGGTGACCGTGCTCGAAAAACAAACCTTATTGAGTATGGATT
>JAUZPX010000115.1 GCA_030705695.1 Bacillota bacterium | reverse complement strand
ACCCATTAGCGAAAATGATGACATCATTGTGTTGAGTGTGTTTTTACGTCTTACCATTCCGCCGTAAAAAAACGCAAGTCCAACTGTCATAAGAAGAACCAATGCCGCAGAGACTAATACAAAAGCAGTATCACCCGTATCAATCTTTACCATAAATACCCTCCTCTAAAAATATAAAACAAAATGCACAAAAAAATACAAGGGCGCTGAGTAATTTACTCAGCGCCCTTGCTGTTGCAAATTCATAATATCATAATAATTATTATGTGTCAATATTATTATTAAAAAAATCAAATTTATATTTTGTGATGTTTATGGGATTTTTTTAGATGTTGCAATTATTTTACATTTTTTTAGTAACTTTTTTTAGAAAACTTAAATCTAAAAATCAATGCAAATAAAATTAATAAAGTAATCCCAATTGTCATTAGAATAACAGCATAAGTAGGTAAAAAAGTTTCTCCGATTTTAATTTGGTAGCCATAATTATATCCCAAGTCACCGTTTAACATTTTCCAAGTTAAAGGTGTATGTTTTGTTACATCATATAAAAATGCTTGTCGTGACAGAACAGTTAGATGTAAAAAAGGCAGGCAACTAAAAACATTGGCGATATTTTTTCCGAACCCCCCTACTGGAATATAAGCACCGGATAAAAATCCATTAAGGGTTCCGATTATTGTTCCGACTGCTCCGATTGATTGCTGCGTTTTGAAGAATGAAACCAAAAACAGCACAAACACATTAGCAAAAACAAGTGCAAGAACGGTTGTAGCAATTATGCAAAAAAGTTGTAAAATAGAAAAGCTTATACCGTAATTTAGTAAGAAATAAAATTCAAAAAAAGCAATAAAGGCAAGGCTGATAACAAATCCAATGAAAAAGGAAGCTGCTAAATATGATGACATTAATGTGTTTCGGTTTATTGGTGCAACTAAAAAGTCGTTATAAATGCCTTTTTCTTTATCTGAAATTATAATGCTGAGTGCGACCAGCGAAATAGAAACTGCTCCTATAGGCAAAATAGCTGCAAACATTAAGCTATCGCTTAACCATAACAGCTGGGTTCTGGTAATGTTTAACCCTTGAAATTGTTTGCAGATATTTTGCCAGTTATCTGTATACATGCTGCGGAAAATCATAAAATGCAGACAAATTAAAATTATAATAGCAAGTGAAGATGATAAAATATTTTTCCTAGTTCTGAAAAAAAGTCTTGTGTTTCGTAAAATAAGTTGCTTATTCATTTTCAAACCTCCTGCCTACAACATTTAAGAATACATTGTCCATGTTGCCTTTAAGTATTTCTACGCTGTCAAGGTTTTCTTTGTTTTTTGCTATAAAATCTATTGCGTTGAGACCATTTTCCATATTTACAAAAAAAGTATCGACATTAAAAGTAAAAGAAATGTTTCCTGATTTTAAAAAGTTTTCAATTTTTTCAAATTCATTTCTTTTCGGAATAAGTTTTACGGTGTCTAAAGAATAATGGGTCTTAAGCGATTGAGGAGTATCACAGCAAAGCATTTCTCCATTATCAATAATGGCTATTTTATCGGCATTACTTGCTTCTTCCATATAATGAGTTGTAAGTAAAACGGTCATTTTTTCGCTTTTTCTTATTTGTTCAATTGTATCCCAAAGGTCGATTCGGCTTTGAGGGTCAAGACCAGTTGTAGGTTCGTCAAGAATCAATATTCTTGGTTCAGTGATTAATGCTCTTGCAATATCGCATTTTCGGCGCTGCCCTCCTGATAATTCCCCGTAATGTTGATTTAAAAAGCTTTCCATTGACAGATTTTTTGCTAGATCGCTAATTCTTTTTTTCGCTTTTGGCTGAGAAAGACCGTAAAATGATGCACGGCATAAAAGATTCTCTTCGGCTGTCAGCATATTATCAAGTACGTTACCTTGAAAAACAACACCCAAACTTTTTCTTATGTTGTCATTCTCTTTGCCAAGTGAGTATCCATTAACAAAAACCTCACCTGATTTTTTATCTATTAAAGTACAGATGATGTTTATTGTTGTACTTTTTCCTGCACCATTTACGCCAAGAAGCGCAAACAATTCGCCTTCTTTAACATTAAAGCTTATATTTTTTAATATAGGCTTATCTGAATAGGAGAAACACAAATTTGAAACCTTAAGCATTTTATAATCCCTTTCTATGCAAAATTGTGTTGTGGTGTTAGTTACTTGTGTAATTAACTATATAACGCAATTGCTTTTTTGTCAATAGTTTTTTTATTTTAAAATAATAAGAAGATTTATTATGATTATTGAAAATATAACTAAGCCATAATAATTTAAAGTGAAATCAAAAAAATCGCATCAAATTGTGCTAATTGCATAATTTGATGCGGCTTAAATTGCCTTTAAAATTTTTATGTAAATTTATCAGTTGCCTTCATTAAGCCATTTGACGTAATCAAAATGTTTTTCAAAGGTCCTTTTTCCTGTGAATTTATCAGTATCTAATCTATATCTTTTTTCATAATCGTTCATATCAGCAGGTATTTTTATTACATAGTCTAAATTAGAATAAGTTCTGTTTGAAATTACAATTTTTCCTTTACAGTCTATTTTTTTCAACTTAGCTAAGTCATCTTCTGATAAGCCATCTTTGTCGTACATTATTATGAAAAGGTTGTTATAATTAATCCGTTCTTTTCTCTTATTCCAGCTTTCTCTGGCTTCTTCATCAGTTTTATAATGGTTAAAGTATATAGTAATATCGCCTAATTTTGCTACAGGATACTTTTCATCTGTTTCAATAAACATTAACTCTTTTTCTAAATAATCCTTTAAATTTAAAACAAATTTTAAGTAATCATTTTGATAAATAAATAAATTAATTGTTGGTGACAAAAACTTCAAGCCTAATCTATGATAGATAATTCCACCTATGCAGTTAGAACATATTATTGAGAAATCATAATTTTTGAGTTGACTTCTTAATTTCTTTTCATGTTTTTGAGTAAAAAAAATTTTTGTTTTATCTGTTATAACTCGCTCACATTTTTTATATGACTTTTTAAAAATATTCATATCTATCCCCCATACGATTACACTGAACTAAATTGTACCATATTTAATAAAACAAGGAAATAGTTATATTTAAACTTAAATATATTTTTAAGTAAAATTAAAGTAAAGCGTATGTATTGGGTTTCTATTGTTAAAATAATCTACTAGTTACTATGATTTTGTATATTTTCAGTTCAAAAGATAGAAAAATGCAAATAAAGTCGGTATTTGTAAAACATACTTTACATATTATCTAGGCTTGTGCTATAATCAAAATGTTTGAAGAGAATAAAGAGAAAAGATTAACAGGATGGTAATAAAATGTTAAGAACAACAAAGAAAGAAGCTATTTTTTACACCGAATTTTTGGAAGTTATTACCTTAACCCATGAAGCAGCATTGCATTTGGACGACCTTGTAAACAACTACACCGACATTGAATCAAAAATTGAAAAACTAAGTGAGTATGAGCATACTTGTGATGCAAAGATTCATAAAATCTTTGAGCGTGTTAATGCCGCTTTCATTACTCCTATTGACAGAGAAGACATCTGTTTGCTTTCAAAATCCATGGACGATATTATGGATCATATTGAAGAAGCCGGCTGTCTTTTTCTTGTTTACAATACCAAGGAAATTTTGCCTGCGGCAAAAGAAATCTCAAAACTTATCGTTGAGGCTTGCCTTCATTTGATGAAGGTTGTCAAGTATATGTCAAATATGAAATCACTTGACAAACTTCGTGAAGGAATAATTGAAGTCAACCGAGTTGAAAATCAGGGCGATACAATTTACAGACAAGAGCTTTCCAAGCTTTTCAGAGAGGAAACCGATCCGATTCAGGTTATTCGTTGGAATGGCATTTTTGACCGTCTGGAAAAAGCATTGGATGCATGTGAAATTGTTGCCAACCTGGTTGAAGGGGTTGTGATGAAGCATGCTTAGTCCAATCATTTTCTTAATAATTGTTCTGCTAGTTGCTTTAACATTCACATTTATAAATGGATTCCATGATACAGCAAATTCAATTGCCACTACTGTTTCCACTCGAGTGCTTTCCCCAAAGGCGGCAATTGCTATGGCAGCCATATTGAACTTTGTCGGTGCTTATGTTAGCACCACATTTTTTGGAAGCGGAAGCGTTGCAGGTACAATTTCAAAAGGACTTGTAAGCGGAACAGTTGAACAGCATGTAATTACATCGGCTCTTGTTGCAGCTATTATTTGGGGACTGTTCACTTGGAAAAGAGGTTTGCCGTCAAGTTCTTCGCATGCGCTTATCGGAGGACTTTTGGGTGCTGCAATCGTGGATGCTATGAGTACAAACTCTATTCAATGGAACGGAGTTTTAGATAAAGTCATTATACCTCTTATTGCTTCACCTATTATCGGTCTTTTGGCAGGTTTCCTTGTAATGAATTTGCTTTTTGAAATTTTGCGTGGTTTAAGCCAATATATGGTTAATCGTTGGTTTTCAAAACTACAAATAGTTTCTTCTGCTTTTATGGCTTTTTCACACGGAAGCAACGATGCTCAGAAAACCATGGGTATTATTACAATGTCGCTTTTGACACTTAATGCGACTCACCCTGGTGAGCTGCCGCAGTGGATGCTTCCGAGTGCTTCACATGCAATCCCGTTTTGGGTTATTATTTTATGTGCAGTTGTCATGGCACTAGGTACGTCTTTGGGTGGTTGGAGAATCATTAAAACCATGGGCGTGAATATGATTAAGCTGAATCCAATAGGCGGATTTGCTGCTGAAACATCTGCTGCAATAGTTATTGAAACTGCTTCATTACTTGGTGCGCCTGTCAGCACGACTCATGTTATTTCAGCTGCAATTATGGGTGTCGGTTCGGCAAAGAGGCTGTCGGCTGTTCGGTGGTCAGTTGCACGAAATATAGTAATTTCATGGGTTTTCACAATACCGGTTGCAGTTATTCTGGGCGGTATTGTCGATTTAGCAATGAAACCGCTGTTTTCACTGTTTTAATAACACAATTCAAAATATAACCCGATATAGCATGCTATATCGGGTTTTTTGTTATAATATGTAACTTTTAAAATCTTATTTATTGATTTTCCTTCTTATTTTTCGTATAATGACCATATACATAAATAACATTATGAACTTTTACAATGAGGTGTGTAATATTGAAAAAAATTCTCGCAATAATTCTTCTT
>JAUZPX010000114.1 GCA_030705695.1 Bacillota bacterium | reverse complement strand
CGATGAAGTTTTCGAATACTTTGTTTCGGGCGATAAAATTGAAGTTGTTGACATTCCAACGGGATATACGCATAATATTGAAAATTTGGGCGATACCGATTTAATAACATTCATGTGGTGTTGTGAATGCTTTGACCCTGAACATCCTGACACTTACTTCTTAGAGGTGTAATAATGAACAAAAAACTGAAACTTATGACCATTATCGGAACACGACCTGAGATTATCCGTTTATCGGAGGTCATCAAGAAATGTGACAAATATTTCGATCAACTGCTTGTGCATACAGGACAAAACTATGATTACGAGCTGAACCAAATCTTTTTTGACGATCTTGGTCTTAGGCAACCTGACTTTTATTTAAATGCTGTAGGTTCTGATTTGGGTGAGACAATCGGTAATATCATTGCAAAGTCTTATAAGCTGTTAAGCGAACAAAACCCCGATGCATTGCTTATACTTGGCGACACAAACTCATGTTTGTCGGCGATTTCTGCAAAAAGGCTTCATATCCCAATCTTTCACATGGAAGCAGGAAACCGCTGCTTTGACGAATGCCTTCCTGAAGAAACAAATCGTCGAATTGTAGACCATATTGCTGACGTTAACCTTTGTTACAGCGAACATGCACGCCGCTACCTAAACGCAGAAGGCACTGCTAAAGAACGTACATATGTTACGGGCAGTCCTATGGCAGAAGTTCTCAGAACACATCTTTCAAAAATTGAATCTAGCAATGTTTTGGAAACCTTAGGGCTTTCAAAAGGCAATTATATGTTGCTTTCTGCTCATCGTGAAGAAAATATTGATACTGAAGAAAACTTTTTAAGCCTTATGACTGCTGTAAATCAGTTGGCTGAGGCTTACGATATGCCGATTATTTACAGCACACATCCACGTTCAGCTAAATTTCTGGAGCAGCGCGGTTTTGTTTTTCACAAAAATGTCAGAAACTTAAAGCCCTTTGGGTTTTCAGATTATAATAATTTGCAGATGAATTCTTTTTGCGTTGTAAGCGATTCAGGCACACTTCCTGAAGAAAGCGCCTTTTTCAGCAGCATTGGGAAAGCGTTCCCAGCAGTATGTATCCGCACATCAACAGAACGCCCCGAAGCTATTGATAAGGGTAATTTCATAATTGCGGGTATCTCTGCCGAACAAGTTTTTCAAGCAGTAAGCACAGCTGTATCAATGAACGCAAACGGCGATTTTGCCTCTCCTGTCCCTGATTACACCGACGAAAATGTCTCTGTTAAAGCAGTTAAAATTATTCAGTCTTACACCAGTATCGTAAATAAAATGGTTTGGCGAAAGAAATAATTTTTCTTTTCGAATCTAAATTAAACTCATTAAATAACACCTTCAACTTTATCTTACAAGATACTGTGCGAAGGTGTTATCTTTCTTATCGGCTTTTTTAAAGCTGAATTTTATAAAATTAAAAAGCAAATTCAATCCACTTCTAACCTACTTACTAAACGCATATATATAATCGAAACCAACCTTAAGGGGGGCGTATATGTGAAGGGTATAGTGGAAGAGCGAGCTGCCATGCTTGGCGAGTATATTATTCAAAGCAAGGCAACTGTGCGGAGTGCTGCAAAAAAATTCGGCGTAAGCAAAAGCACGGTACATAAAGACGTAAGTGAAAGATTAAAAATTTTGAATCCCCAGCTTTATCGCGAAGTGAAAGATGTTTTGGAAGTCAACAAAGCACAAAGACATATTCGCGGCGGAATGGCAACAAAAAACAAATATAAAAAATTAACATAATTTCAAAACAAAAACCGTGGGCGGCCTTTTGGCCGCCCATATTTTTGCAAAAATTCATAATCAATCAATTTTCATTTGACTTCTCTTTGAAAATTTATTATTCTTTAATTATAATTATTTATTGTTTTTTAAAAACAATAATAAAGAGAATGCTATCTCAATTATCCCCATATAATTTTCTTCACGAAAAAATTATATTATTATTCCCCGTTTATGTGATGACTTTTTGAAATATGTGAAAAGGCTCTGATTTTTTAGTGTATAAAATGGCTTATTTCAAATAAATCAACTATTTTAATAAATTTTATGTTATATTAATTGTGAACAAAAAAAGGAGGCTTCCCAATATGAGTTCTGAAAAAATCCTTGTTGTAGACGACAACTTAAACATTTGCGAGCTATTGCGTCTTTATATTGAAAAAGAAGGCTTTCACGTGGTCATTGCCAATGACGGTAGGGAAGCTTTAATGAAGTTTGAAGAAGAAAAACCCGACCTGATTCTGCTTGATGTAATGCTTCCGGGTCTTGACGGCTGGCAGGTCTGCCGTGAAATTCGCAAAGTATCCACCTGCCCTATTATTATGCTTACAGCTAAGGGTGAAGTATTCGATAAAGTTCTTGGCTTAGAGCTTGGTGCAGATGATTATGTTGTAAAACCTTTTGAAGCAAAAGAAATAATTGCCCGTATTCGTGCAGTTTTACGCAGAACAGGCAAAAATGACGATAACATCGTAAAAGAAGTGAAATTGGACAAACTTTCAATTAACCTTACAAATTACGAACTAAAAGTCAACAATGTAGTTGTTGACACTCCTCCAAAGGAAATGGAATTGATTTATCACCTTGCAAGCAATCCAAACCGTGTGTTTACAAGAGATCAGCTTTTAGATGAAGTTTGGGGATTCGATTATTATGGCGACTCCCGCACAGTAGATGTCCACGTAAAACGCCTTAGAGAAAAAATAGACGGTGCTTCTGATAAATGGGAGCTCAAAACTGTCTGGGGCGTTGGATATAAGTTTGAAACCAAAGAATAACGGCTGATAATATGCAGAAAACATTGTTTAAAAAACAACTGGCTATCGGTTTGCTGATTGTTCTTGTAAGCTTTTTGATTTTGGGAATAACGCTTTTGTTCTTTATTAGCAGGTACTGGGAAGGCGAAAAAGAAAGTCTTCTTCTGGAAAATGCTAATGAAGTTTCAAATCTCTGCCAAAGCAGCTCTATACAGAACGGCGTTTCAATTTCGCCAAAAGATCCCAAACTCTTTCAAACAGTGATAACTGCTATGGCAAAAAGTATTGGTGCCGACATTTTTTTAGCCGACAAAGATGGCATTGTTGAAATTAGCTCGGGGCAAAATTCTGATGTTAAAACTGGCTCTGCACTTCCAAAATTAATTTTGACTAGTGCCTTGAGCAAAGCTAATATCGAAGATTCAACTCTTGGCGGTTTTTATAAATCAAATTACTATACGGCAAGTGTACCGATTACCATTACAGAAAACGGTCAACAATCTGTATATGGTATCGTATTTGTTTCAATGGCTCATAACGATATTTACAACTTTACAACACGTGTTATGACGATTTTTATTTTAGCCGCTATTATGACTTTCGTTATAGTTTCTGGGCTTGTTTGGTATTTTTCGTTTAGTCTGGTGCGCCCATTGCGTCAAATTGCTAAAGCCGCCAAAAGTTTTGGTTCAGGCGATTTTGAAGTTCGTGTACCAGTTAAATCAAAAGATGAAATCGGTCAGCTTTCCGAGGCTTTTAATAACATGGCAGACTCACTTACTCAATCTGAGAGTGCACGACGAAGTTTTATCGCCAATGTATCTCATGAGCTGAAAACACCAATGACAACAATTTCAGGATTTATTGACGGTATTTTGGACGGTACAATTGAAAAAGATAAACAATCCTTTTATTTAAAACTCGTATCTGAAGAAATAAAGCGCCTTTCTCGTCTTGTTACCTCAATGCTAGCACTTTCAAGAATTGACAACGGTGAGTTGCGCTTAAACAAACAGAGATTTGATCTTACAGAAACACTTATAAATACTCTTATTACATTTGAGCAAAAAATTGAAGAACGTCATTTAAAAATCTTCGGATTAGACGATATGGAAAGTCTTTTTGTGAATGGCGATTCCGATTTAATGCATCAGGTAATTTATAATTTGGTAGAAAATGCCGTAAAATTCACAAATGAAAACGGATATATTAAAGTAAAAGCATATAAAACAAACGAAGCCGTTTTTGTTGAAATTCAAAACAGCGGCGAAGGAATTCTTCCTGAAGAGCTTAGCTTCATTTTTGATAAATTTTATAAAACAGATAAATCCCGAAGCCGTGACAAATACGGCATGGGTTTAGGACTTTACATCGTTAGGACGATAATTCGTCTTCATGGCGGTAATATTTACGCAGAAAGCGTTGCAGGAGAACACTGCAAGTTTACTTTCTGGATTCCAAATTAATATATATACTGCATGTATAGAAAGGCATGGTAAAATATGAGTGATTTTAGCGAACTCTTTCCTCAGGGGAACGAAGAGAACCCGCAACAACCGTTAAATAACCTTGATGAAGAAATTAATCCTACTCCCAATGATTTCAACGACGAAGGAGTTACTGAAGAATTGCCGCCAATACCTGAAAGTGATACGCTTTCTTCAACACAAAATCAAGCGAATGTAGAACCTACAGTCAACAGCAATCCACCTTCACAGGAAAACTATCCTTATTATTCAAATAATCCCTATAATACGGCAATGCCTCCCTACAATTCACAGCAAACACAGCAGCAACAGCAAAACTATCAGCCATACGGTTATCCGCCGCAGCCACCTTACGGCTATCCACAGCAATCGAATCCGTATGCTCAAACATATCAACAGACGGCATATGTTCAGCCCGTTTCAAAAGATACGGGAAATATTCCCGTTAATTCGGAAAACCCTTACGCTGGAAATTTTTACGGTAATTACGGTCAACCGCCGAAAAAGAAAACAGATAAAAGCTTGAAACTTTATATTTTAGGCATTATTATTTTAATAATAGCTTTTATTACAGGTATTATATTTTTTGCAAATAACTATAAAGTAACTCCGCAGTCAAATAACAATCAAAGCTCAACTGGCAGTAACAGCAATAACGCCGTTAATCCTAACGGCCCTTCGCTAAGTATTAATGGCTCGTCCGATACATCGGGTAACAGCGCAGAAACTCAGGTTGAAGCTGCTTTCAATAAAGTTAGCGTATCGGTTGTTGGCGTTGTTGTTTATGAAGATGCGTCTGATAAAGGTACTGTCAGCAAAGCAGCCGGTCAGGGTAGCGGAATAATCATGAGCAGCGACGGCTACATTATTACAAACAGCCACGTAATTTCTGATAGCAAAAAATATACGGTTCAGGTAGTAACTTCGACGAAAAAAACATATGATGCAACTATCGTAGGCTATGACACCCGTACGGATCTGGCAGTTTTAAAAATAAATACTACCGGT
>JAUZPX010000113.1 GCA_030705695.1 Bacillota bacterium | reverse complement strand
TGCCTCATTGGAAGTTATGCCTGAAATTGATGGCAATATTGAAGTAAACATAAGCCCTGATGATATTAAAATGGATGTATACCGTGCAAGCGGTGCAGGCGGACAAAAGGTCAATAAGACTTCATCTGCCGTTCGTTTGACACATATCCCAACGGGTATTGTGGTTTCCTGCCAGGTGGAACGAAGCCAATATCAAAACAAAGATGTTGCAATGAAAATGCTTATTTCAAAGCTTGTTGAAATAAAAGAGCGTGAACATCTTGATAAAATAGAAGATATCAAAGGCGTTCAAAAAGAAATTACATGGGGTTCACAGATACGCTCCTATGTATTTATGCCGTATACCCTTGTAAAAGACCACCGCACAGGTTTTGAAAGCGGCAACATTTCAGCTGTAATGGATGGAGATTTAGATGGTTTTATCAATGCCTATCTTAAAGCAGCCAGCCTAAATGCACTTGGAACCAATATCGAATAATAATTATTTATTGTGTTATAAATAAAAAGCGGATGAACAATTTGTTCATCCGCTTTAATTATTTATTCATGCTTTAACAATAAAGAATGTTCAAGAAAAACCATTTCGTTATGTTCTTTATTACCGTTAATCTTTTGCAAAAGAAGTTCCATTGTTCTTTTGCCGATTTCGTAACCCGGCTGAGCCACAGTATTAATGGCATTATGTATTATATTTGCTATGGGAGTGTTATCAAACCCAAAAATCTCAACTGTTTTGCAAATAGGATCTTCACTCTGAGCCAAATAATTATTTACTCCCAAAGAAAGGAAATCAGTTATGGCTGCAATTGCTGTCGGAGGATTTGAAAGTCTCATAAGCTGTTTTGTACCATCCATACCGCAGGAATATTTATATCCACCACGAATAATATATTCCTCTCTAACAGGCAGGCGATTATATACATGTGCATCGATATAGCCTTTTATTCGTTCTTTTCCTGAATAAGAAGTATCATTTGCAATTAAGCCGATTCTTTTGTGACCTTTTAAAATCAAATAATTAATAGCTTCGAATTCAGCTTTTCGATTATCTATAGTAACACACATTACGTCTGCATTATCAACATATTCACAGAACATAACAATCGGTGCACGTTTTTGAAATGCGGAAAGCTCTTCAGCTGAAAGTTGCGAGCTCGCAAGAATAAGTCCATCATAACTTTTGTTAAGAACCTGATTTATGTAAAGTTTTTCACGGTTTACTTCGCTGTTTGAGCATGAAATCATAGTTAAAAAACCTGCTTCATCAGCAACAGAGTTAATACCTTTTAAAACTTCGGGATAAAAAGGATTTGCAGAATCAGGAAGCAAAATCAAAACACGTTTTGTCTGGCTGATACGAAGATTTCTGCCAAGAACATTAGGCGTATATCCTAACTTATCAATTATATTCATTACATAGTTTCTGGTATCCTGTGAAATATTCTTATCATTATTGATAGCTCTTGAAACGGTTGCAACAGAAACATTTGCAGCCTTTGCAACATCTTTAATTGTAATCAGTATTATCACATCCGCCAAAAAACTTTAGACATTTTTCCAAAAAGTAATTTTACTCTATTTTCTCCTTTTTGTCAAAGCGTTTTTTCAAAATATTAAGCGCTTTTTTTTCAAGACGCGAAACATATAATAACGCTTATTATAAATGGTAAGATGAATCCAGTTCTTTGAACTTGAAATAAATAAGTACTTCTTTTTTTTCAGTAAGTTCAATTCTTTCAATTAAACTAACTATTACCTCTCTGCTATATTCTTTAGCATTTAAAAACGAATCAACCAGTTCTTTAACCTTATTTACATCGATTTCATTTTCTTTCTTAGAACGTTCTAGCATTAGCGCCTTTTTTTGCAGAATAGCTTCTTCTTTCTTTAGCCGTTTGTACGTTCTCTGAAAAAGATCTTCATCTATTGCGCTGGATAATCTATCGTTATAAGTTTTGTCTATTTTTGATTTAGTCGCTTCCAGCTTGGCTTTGATGTCAATTACATCTTTTTCTTGCTGTTTTTTCTCCGCTAACATTTTTTTTCTTGCTGCTCCAGTAAGTTCATCTAAATCCAATCGGCTTATATACTGCTTACAAATCTCACGCACTTCTCTTAAAACAGCTTCAGTAACGCTTTCCACCCTTACACAGTGGCAAGTACAGGTTTTGTATTCAGTAAACCGCTGATATGTCCTGCATAAGAAATAAAGTGTTTGTCGATTCCCTGAAAGTGTTCTGTTAATAACACCTAATGGATAACCGCATTCATGGCAAAAGATGATTCCCTTTAGTAAGTAATCATAGGTACGGGAACGTGTCTGATTGCGGCTCTTAATAAGCATTGCAACTTTTTCAAAGGATTCACGATCAACAAGTGGTTCATGTGTTTTTTCTACGACAGTCCATTCTTCACGTGGCAGCTTAATGCATTTTTTTGACTTGTAGTTTACCTTTTTTACCCTACCTTGCACCATTGAGCCTAGATAAACTTCATTTTGAAGCATAAAACTGATTCGTTCTGAACTCCATTTACCTGAATACGGACCTTTAACAGATAGATTGATGCCAGCGTATGCAGCAGGTGTCGGAATATTTTGTTCATTTAAAATCATTGCGATTTCCCGACAAGATTTTCCTTCTAAAGCCAACTGAAAAATATTGCGTACAATTTCCGCCGCAGGTTCGTCTATAATAATTACATTTTTTTCTGTTGGCGATTTCTTGTAGCCAAAAGACGCTTTGCCACCGATAAATAAGCCTTTGCTTTGCTTGTCACGTTTAACGCTGGAGATTTTCTTTGATATATCTTTAGCGTACATATCGTTCATTATTGCTTTAAATGGCGTAATATCATTGTTATAATTATCGCAGCCAGTATCAATACCATCAAGCAATGAAATATAACGTACATTATTTTCAGGAAAATACAATTCCATATATTGTCCAACTGCAATATAGTCTCTGCCAAGCCGTGACATATCTTTTGTAATTACCATATTTACCTTTTTGGATTCTATGTCAGAAATCATACGCTCAAAATCTGGTCGCTTAAAAGAAGTCCCGGAGTATCCATCATCTATGTATACATCATATACATTTAATTTTTCACTATGTGCATATTCTTCAAGCATAACCCTTTGATTTTTTATGCTTTCAGAATCACTGCTACTTTTCTCATCCCCCTTTTTATCATCTTCTTTTGAAAGTCTTAAATACAGTGCCGCTGTATAATTTTGCGGGTTGTCTATTCTTGGATACATAATGTACCTCCTAAAATCGGCAACCATTCATTTTTTACGCTTCTTATTCGAAACGCAAAAATATTATATGTACTATCCGAGAAAGAAGTCAACGGTTTTGGCAACATAATTTATGCACCTCACCCTCAACGAACAATAAAAGGGAATCTTTTAATATTCTCCTGACATCATCGCCATCTTCTTTGTAATAACAAACAACTGTTATTTCTGTATTATTATTTTTCAACCTAAAGAACCCCCAATCACATACTCATACACTAATGTTTATGCATAGGGGAACCCCCCTTTGCATGTCCTATTAGTTTTGCTGGTCAATTCTTTAAGTTCGCTGAATTTACAGCAGGAGTAAAGAACCTAAATTTCCCTCATAATAAACAGATATTTTGCAATATTAGTTTATTGTTTCTTTCTTTCAAAATAGTACTCGCTTAAGCACAGTTACATTATAAGTCACTTTGCACACTATTACTATTGCTAATATTGCTTCCTCATGATAAAATCTTTAGGAAGCAATAATTTGGAGGATTATGAATTGAATAAAATGTATTATCTTTTCTCTAAAACTGAATGTCTAGAATCGATATATTTTTGTGATGATGGGGACTATATTAATAATCCAACTTTACAAACAGGAGTATATCCTATGGGTACTCTTCTTTCTAGTTCAATAAGAATTTTAACCCCTTGGTTTAATAACAAATTTAATCCTTTACGATGCGAAAAAGATCTGTCAATGGAATTTGAAAACTTGTTAATACAAGATTCATCTTTCCCAAATGTCACATATGAAGATTCTGCTGTTTGTACTATATTCAGATCACTTTTATACGATGGTAATGGTATTGTTACAAATAGGGATCATGATAAAGCCATTGAACTTCTTCAAAGCTATATGAACTACATTGCTCTGTGCCAGGAAGAAAGAAAATTTTCTTCAATTGAGCAACTAAATTTACTTTCATATAAAAATGGTAATGAGTTACCACAACGTTCAATATATGCATCCAATATTTTCAATGAAAGAGAAATCCTATCTAAAGATGGTATAAATAATTTTCTGTCTGATTCCAATATGTCTATACAACCATTTAAGCCAACCCCAAAGAAACGACCGAAGCCTATTTTCGACTTACCTATAAAACAAACTATGGCTACCCCTTGGGGGGATTTAACAACTCCAATATTTGTGTTTAAAATTAATGATATTATTGACTTAATTTTAGCATCACTCCAATGTATTTTTGAGCAAAACTACGTCATTGGAAATTGTAAGTATTGCAGAAATTTGTTTGTAACTCATAATCAAAAAAGAACATATTGCCCTGAGCAAGTGACAAATAAAAAAAGTAAAAGCTGTCGTGAAGAAGCTAAATTAAAACGGCAATTAGAAAACGAAAAAAAAGAAAGCATTAAACTACATAAAAGTCTGCGGACAATGTTTGCCAACAAATTTGATAATACAAGCCTTGAATACAGAAATTACATTTATGATAGCGAAAAATGGCGTGCTGCAATTAAAGCATGTGAAGCGACAGAGGAAGAATATGTAGAATGGCTTAAGGGATTTTATGTTAGAAAATATAAATGAATTGTTGTCAAATTAAGCATTTTTAATATTTAGCGCATCCCTAAAAGTAGCTCCAAACTACTTGGACATTTAATTTACTTTCAAGGCTTTTCGGGCTTGCTTTTAGCTCGCACTTTTTGTCTTTGCTGAAGTCTTCTTTCTCACACGATAGAACTGGGGGATTATTTCTTTGCTAAAGAACAAAAGAAAACCGCCTGAACTTAATGTTCAAGCGGTTTTCTTTGACTGAGGAGGCTTAATACTATCCAACAATATTTAGTTATGAAGTGTATTTATCACTGAATAGTATTCGCCAAACATAACCTTCTCCTAATTTCGAACATAAGACATAAGGCAGTTTTTAATTTCTTATGCTCCAATTGCCTGTGCCATCGCCCGTAGCTATATACTGATTATTATTGCCTTTGCTTCCAGTATTTGTCCACTTGTTCCATGAATTTGTTGTAAATCCAT
>JAUZPX010000112.1 GCA_030705695.1 Bacillota bacterium | reverse complement strand
GCTAAGTTCGGTGTTGCGTGCGAAACGATCATACTTATGTACAAGTATAATATTGAATAAGCCTTTTTCAGCGTCTTTAATCATTTTTTGAAATGCGGGTCTATTTTCTTTTTGCCCGGAAATTCCTTCATCGGCGTAGACAGTAAATATTTCCACATTATTTTTTTTGCAATATTCCTGTAATTGTTTAATTTGAGCGGGTATAGAAAATCCTTCTTCGGCCTGTTCCATCGTCGAAACTCTTACATATAATGCGGCCTTCATTTGTTAATCACCTTCCATACAATAAATTTTTAGGAATTATTGGAATATAATAGTACAATATTCGACATTATTTTTATAAATATGCAACGAACTGTTGACATTAAAAAGAAATGATATTAATATTAAATTACAAAATTATATAATCAATTTTAAAAAGACAGTTTGCCTCCAAAGCGCTGTCATTCTTTTTTTATTACCTTAAAATTTTAGGAGTTTTTGGCTGGTGCAGTATCCATGCAGATGAACACGAAGCGGCGATCATTGCTACAATTGTTAATACGGATGAAATTTTAATCAATAACGTCTTATTCATACTAAAACCTCCTTTGATAGATTATAAATATATTTTTACATATAAATTATAATCTATCAAGAGAAGTATAATTTATTAATCAGAAAAATTAAATGCATTTATTACGTCTGTTATTGCAGCTGCAGTTTTCCCGTCATTTTCGTTTTCCGCAATTTCCAATGCTTTTATAGCTCGCTCTTTTACTTGTTCTGAAAGTAAATCCAAATATATCTTATTACATAAATAGCTTTGCTTAGATATTGATATTAAAAAGTACATCGATATGCATGGCATACTATAAGAAACAGTACATATTGTTAATGAATATAAACAATCTATTCCATTAAACGCTTTAGCAACCATGAAAGCATGTCCCATAACAAGAAGAAAAATAAAATTTGCAAAAACTAATAGTATGGCAGTGTTCCTTCTCCTTTTTGATTCCGTTATAACGCCAACGATATCGACGGCCTTTCCATTTATGACTGCTTTTTTCACATACCAAAAATATAATATCGAATATTGCAAAACTCTCTCAAATAATGAAACTGCAAAAGTAAGTAGAACATTATTATCTAAATCTTTTACAGCGATGCCAGTAGAACGCATTATTACACTTACGCAAGCAGCTTCTGTTATTCCGAATATTAAATAGCCTATAATTGTAGAAACAAATATTCTGAGTATATATTTCCTTTCTATTATAGAAATAAATGCAAACGAAATCACAAAGTTAATAAAAAGACTTACGCTCTGGTCTATTCCGATTAATTTAGGCACATTTGAAAGAATAGCCTGGGTTACTATTAGCCCAAATAAACATATACGTTTATTTTTATTAAGAAGCTTTAAATCTTTTTTGGTAAGCTTAAGTATTATCATTATAACAAAAGCCTGTTCGAGTAATGAAATTAATGCCGTTCTTACAATAAAATCACATAATTGATTCATAATATTTTGCCTCCAAAGCATTTTATTAAACTTTTAACTTAAATTCTAACTTGTTTAATAATTCTTTTGCTATTCCTTTTTTATGAATGTTGTATATATATTTTATATAATCAAAATTTGATGGATCTTTAGCCCATCTTTTTATCTCCATATCTTCTTCGGAGATTTCTACTATATTTGTTTTACTTAAATCTTCTATATTACATTGTTACAGTTCTATCATGTCCATTCAAAAAACGTTGGATATTTTTTCAAGAGTTTTCTGGGTTGGCATTACTTTGCCAGCTTCAACATCACTTACGGTGGCATTGGATATCTTTGCAAGTCTAGCTAATTCAATCTGGTCTAAATTGTGCACTGTTTCTCTTAGGTATTTAATCTTCGTGCCTATTTCAGCCATATTATCCTGCGCCCTCCTTTCTAAAAAAATTCGCTTTAGCTAAAACTAATTTTATAAGAAAAACTATGCAAAGTCAAGATAAATTAACATATTTTTTTGTAATTGCCAAAATATGCTTTCGCATCGTTTGAAACTTTCGGTTCGGCGAAATATAATATTCACATAAGCGAAACAAAGGAGTTGAGACAGTGAAAAATAGTGATCTCAAAGAGAAATACTTTAAAAAATGTATAGATGATTTTGAAACTTTTTCGGAAAAAATAACATGTGCAAGGGTAAATTTCTACAAAGGTAAAAAAAGAGGTATTCTAACCCAACTTCAAGCGGCAAAAAAAATAGGCATTACATCATCGTACCTTTGCGAGTTAGAATCCGGCAAAAAGCCAATTCCTGATTCCTATATCATTCTTAAAAAGTTCGAAGAGGTATATGGTTTTCAAACGGACGAGCTGCTGCTAATGGTTAAAAACAAATTAATTAAAGCTGTATAGATTAAAAGATAAAAAATGGGGGTCTTAATTGTGAGCGCTTCAAATCAAGCAAAATCTCAAAAGTCTAAGGAATTTCCTCCGGTAGTATTCACAATCGGTGGAAAGCCAGCCACTAAAGAAGAAGTCATAGCACACATTAAAAATAAATATGGCGAAGTTAGTCGAAAGTGAGGTTGAGGCCATGTCAAATCTAATTTCAATCAAAGGTGTAAGGGGTTATATAGATAACGATGGTACGGCTCAATTAAATCTTGAAGATATTTCAAAGGGTTTAGGTTTTACTACCGTAGCCACAAGTGGCAACGAATGCATCAGATGGTCAAGAGTAGAAGAGTATTTAAAATCTTTTGGATTTTCCCAAGAAGTTGGGAAAGAAACTTTCATCCCCGAAAACATCTTTTACCGTCTAGCAATGAAAGCCAGAAATGATATTGCTGAAAAGTTCCAAGCAAAGGTTGCGGACGAAATCCTTCCTTCCATTCGTAAAACCGGTGGTTATGTTGCAAACGATGAAATGTTTATCAATACTTACCTTCCATACGCGGACGATACAACAAAGTCATTATTCCGCAGTACCCTTCAAGTGGTTAAGAATCAGAATGAAACCATTTTAAAACAACAAAAAGAGATCGAGCATAAAGAGGATGTAATTATTAACCTGATTGATGAAGTGGAACTTGCAGAGAAAAGGCAAGTATTGAACAGGGTAGTCCGGTACAACAATGCAAACTTTCAGGAACGCTGGCGAGAACTTTATAAACAGTTTGAAATGAAATATCACATCGATCTTAAGTTGAGATTTGATTCCTATAACAAATCCCATAAGCCTAAAATGAGTAACAAGCTTGATTATGTTGATAAGATCATGGGTAAACTGCCTGAACTGTACGAAATAGCCTGCAAGCTTTACGAAAATGACATTAAGGAGCTTACAGACGAGATATATAAGTTAAATAAATGAGGGGGTCAAAGAAATGTCAGCATTGGTCAATTATGAGGTTACACAAATTCTGTTCAAAATGGGCGTAAAGGCCAGCACAAAAGGTTACGGCTATCTACGCGAAGCAATTCTCATGGTAATCGAAGATCCAGACATCATCAACGCAGTTACAAAAGAATTTTATCCGGCAATTGCTGAGAAGCACAACGACACGTGGCTCAAGGTTGAGCGGGCGATCAGACACGCCATCGAAACCAGTTGGGACGAAATTACCGTCGAATGGCTGAACGATAACCTGATGACAAATTTCACAGCCAGCAAGAAGCCGTGCAATTCAGAATTTATCGCCACGGTTGCAGACTCAATCAGGGTATTCCGGGAGGTGGGGAAAAATGTTTTTGCATCTACTCAAAATGAAATTCAGCAAGGACTACCGCAAGAAACAAGAGGATAAGGTCAGATTCCAGAACATTAAGCTGGTAGGAAATTCAATTATGAAGGGGGTTAAACGGTAATGGCTGATAAGGTTTTCGAGAAGGTCAGGCACATTATAGCGGAGCAGGTCGGCTATCCCGACTCGAAAGAGGATATTAAACAGGATTCTGATTTAGAGGAACTTGGCGCTGATTCACTAGACGTTATGACGATCTGCGTTGACGTTGAAGAAGAATTCGGTATTGAAATTCCCGACGACGTGGCAGAAGCTTTCAAAACGGTCGATGACCTGGTGGAATACGTGAAACAACATACATGAATATGGCGTTAGCCGTGTAAGATTGAACACTTGCACGTTAAAAACACAAAAGATAAAGAGGTTCCCGGGAGCCTCCATAGATAACGAAAGTCCCGGACCATATCATGGAATAGTAAAAGTCCTTGTTGGGTGTAGCAATGCAACAAATATTAACCCAATGAATCGCCGTGGCGGTAGAGCTATTGAAATATTGACCGGGTAGCTGATGTTAGCGGTTCACAGTCCGTTGAAAGAATAGAAACTGTGGGAAGCCTATTCGATAAGAGAGAGTGTTGCCTATTCCAAAAATCCATTTGAAAGAGGGGGAATTATGGGCGTAATCCTTTGCTATAGCTGGTTTGATGTAATACCGGGAATCTTGAAAGCAGCAAGATTTACCGTGGTTGAAGAATCAGCGAAGTCCAGAACGATATCCGAAGTATCGGGATACCCTACGGGCTTTGTTTAGTGTAGCTGTTTAATGTCAAAATAATCTTCATAAGGCGGCAATCAATAAGGGGCTGCCGCCTATCATGGGAAGGAAGTAGGATGTGGCCCCTACATTCTTCCGGATAACTGCCGGACCTTCCCTAATATAAACATAATAAAGTATTTGTTAATTATGTAAGGAGATGAATTATTAATGGAATTAAAAGATGTAAAAATATTCATTCCTGAAATACCAAAAGAGTGGACACAGAGAATGCGTTCTGGCAACACAAACATTTGGAATGATAGGTTTTGTGAAAATGGATTGCCTGAAATTAGACTAGAACCACCTATTCGAGGATTGTATGCTGAAAGGTTTGAGGATGGTTGGTTTTGGGTTTGCGGATGCAGTAAATGTTTAAAGAACAATGAAAAATATCCTTATATTGTTTGCGAAGAACATGATCGTTGTATTACATGTGGAACTCATAGAAAAGATCTTACTGAAATACCTTGGGGACATCCAGACGGTTTTCAATGCAAACCTTGCGCTGATAGAGAGCATAAAGAACGAAAAGAGGAAGCATTGAGAAAAGCGAAAGAGAAAAGTCATTCAGAAGATGATTGCTGGAGGCAAAGCGAAATTATTTGTCCTGTATGTGCTTCTGAATGCTCAAGTGATGATATGTATGAGTCCGGAGAACATGAAATGACCTGTTACGTATGCGATACAGAGTTTATTGTGGAAGTTGAGTATGATGTGAATTATACATCAAAACTTAAAGAAACTTAGTTATTTGTCCAATAAGAAAGTGAGGTGATATAAGTGCAAAGGATAGGTGCAAATGTATGTAAAGACTGTGGACAGCCGTTTGTTATTACTGATAGGGAATTACAGTGGTACGAGGATAAACAGATGCAGCCG
>JAUZPX010000111.1 GCA_030705695.1 Bacillota bacterium | reverse complement strand
ATTTTTACTATGATATCATCAACAATGCACGAAAGAACATATGGCTTAAAAACGTTTTGATTTAAGCCTTGGAAAATAAGGAGGAAATACAATGTCCACTTTTATGGCAAAAACAAATGAAGTTGAGCGTAAGTGGTATGTGCTGGATGCAGCCGGTAAACCGCTCGGCCGTGTAGCTGCACAAGCTGCCGTTTTGCTTAGAGGCAAGCATAAGCCGACTTTCACACCACATGTCGATTGCGGCGATCATGTTATCATCATTAACTGTGCTGAGACTGTTCTTACTGGGGACAAGCTGAGAAAGAAATTCTACTATCGCCATACCGGATATATCGGTCATATGAAAGCAACTCGTTATGATACTTTGATGGCTCAAAAGCCTGAAAAAGCTATGGAGCTTGCTGTTAAAGGCATGATCCCGGATACTACTATCGGCAGAAAAGCTATGTTAAGATTAAAACTGTACGCAGGCCCTGAGCATAATAATGCTGCTCAGAAGCCAGAAGTACTTGACTAATAAGGAAGGGAGCTATAATAATGTACGATAAGACACCGTTTTTCTACGGAACAGGAAGAAGAAAAAGCTCTGTAGCAAGAGTCAGATTATATCAGGGCACAGGCAAAATCACAATTAACGACAGAGATATCGATGATTATTTCGGTCTTGAAACATTGAAACTTATTGTTCGTCAGCCCCTTGCCTTAACTGAAACAGGCGAGAAATTCGACGTTATTTGCCGTGTAGCTGGCGGCGGAGTTACTGGTCAAGCCGGTGCTATTCGCCACGGTATTTCAAGAGCATTGCTTCAATATGACAGCGAATCACTTCGTCTTAAGCTTAAGAAAGCAGGCTTCTTAACACGTGATCCACGTATGAAAGAGCGTAAGAAGTACGGACTCAAAGCCGCACGTCGTGCACCGCAATTCAGCAAACGTTAATTTTCATTTCAAAAATATTTTATCTCCCTTGCAGGTTGTTTATACTGCAAGGGGGATTTTTTTTGGAAAAATTTCGGACATTGGGTATAATTTGAATTTTTAGGACATTATAATATAAAGAGATTACAAACTTTGTAACCATTTTGATAAAAAATAATATTATTTATTAATAACCCATTGTTTTGATAGCTCAAATACAAAAGGCAGGTGAGAAGTTTTATAAATAAACTAGTAATTACATTGAACCTGTGTAATTGGATTAATTATAAAAAATAAGATTTAATGCCAGTTCTTTTTTTAGTTTTACTTTTTAAACAGCCTAAAATGCACACTATTTGAATTAATACACAAATGTAATAATTAGTAACAAATTTGTAATTTATTGATTTCTGCATTTTGCACAGAAAAATCTGGTAGATAATTCTTTTAAAACGATTTTTTCCTTTTGTTTTGCTAATTATTGGTAAATTTAGCCGTGGTTTTAGTCATATTATACAAAAAACCTCTCTGTAATTATTTGACATTCACCACAAACTCACCTATAATAACAACCATGGGATAAACATTAAATATGCAATTATATTTTTCTTCGATTTTTTTCTTGCTTCAAAAAGTAACAACAAGTAACATTTTTGTGGCAATTTAAGTTAAATTTATTGCAAATTGTAAGGAGTTCTATTCATGACAAAAATTCTAAAGCAGAAAGTCGGTCGACGTGCTTTTGCATTCGTGCTGATGATTATGATCGTAATTGGATCGATCATTACTGTAACTGCTTTAACAAAATCAATTAACACTAATGATGAAAAAAACAATATAACTATTTCAACAGATAACAAAGAATTTACCGTTTCAGTATTCGCAAATGGTAAAACACAGCAAGTTAAAGTTCCGAATACCGCTAAAGTAGCAGATGCATTGAAATCCGCTAATATAACAATTAATAAAAACGATAAAGTTTATCCTGACGTAAATGCATCACTTGCAAATGATATGCAAATTACTGTCTCCGGCATTATTACAATGAACTTGAAGCTTGATGGTGTAACTATGGCAGTATCAGTTCCAAGCGGTACCGTTCAGGATGCTCTCGATTATTTAGGTGTTAAAATCTACTCTGGCGATGTCACAAGTGTTCCGTTTACTGCTTCAACAAGCAACGGTATGAACCTGACCATTACTCGTGCAAACATTGATAACACATCTAAAGTAAAAACAGTTCCTTATAAAATCATTAAACAAAAAACATCTGCTTTGTATGTGGGTACAACTAAAGTACAAGCAAACGGGCAAAACGGGCAGCAGGAAGTTGTTTGCTCTAATAAAGCAGTGAATGGTAAGAAAGCAACTGTTAGTACAAACGTAATTATAAAGCCTGTTAATAAAGTCATTTTGGTTGGTACAAAACAAAAGCCAGCTGTAAAGTCTTGCAGCAATAGCCAAATTAAGACTGGGCTTAGCGTTAAAGGCGGTACCTTAGTTGATTCAAAGGGAAATAAGGTCTCTTACAAAAAAGTTATTTACGGAAGCGGTACAGCCTATAGTTCGGACGAAGGCGCGCTAACATCCACAGGCGTTCCTGTTTATGTAGGCGGAGTTGCTGTTAACCCAAATGTAATCCCATATGGGTCTAAGCTTTATATAACAAATCAAAACGGAAACGTTTGCTATGGCTATGCCACAGCAGTTGATACAGGCGGTGCCTTAATGGACGGATCTGCACTTGTTGATTGTTACTTCCCTTCCACTTCCCAATGCATAAACTTCGGCAGACAAAATGTTGCAGTTTATATTTTAAACTGATATTTGCAGTTTTTAAGCCCCGAGATTTTCTCGGGGCTTTCGTAATTATCTATATCTGAATACATAATTTTCTTTATATAAATAGGTATAATATTCAGCCAGTTCAAATGTTCTGTGCCTGATTCTATCCACTTCCGCAGTAGCTGTTATTATTCCATTGCCGGATCCTTGCCCTACTGAATTAAGCAGTGTTTGATACTGTAATATTCCCTCATCTCCATTATGTTTTAGCCATGAATTTTGCGAAGAATTTATTGAAGCAAGTGCTTGCCCGGTACATTTTGAGCGAATTTTAGACAAAACATTGTTCATCTCATTTTCCCATATTTTGCTGTATTTATTAAGCAAATCCGCCTGATTCTGTGCTGTAATTTTATTTTTATCTAAAGTGTTTTCATCATTTAGATAAGCAATATCAATAGGATTATTTTTTATTGTTTCCATAAAACTTTCAATGTTTTTCCCTAACTCGCAACTATAATCTGAAAACGGCAGTTTTTGCATATTTTTATTTACTGAATTGATAGAAGATATTGTTAAAGATTCTGCAACTTTCGAATTTGAGCTAAAAATATATTGTTGATTATTTTTACAAGAAGACATAAAAAATATTATAAAAATAAATATACAAATGAATGCTTGATGTTTCTTCATAAATAACCTCCGATTGACTATATAAAAATGATTTAGGCTCACCAGCCGCTGATTTCCCCACGTTGCATTGCCCCCATAACCTTCGCTTTTAAATCGGGGTATTTCTTTGAAAGATCAGAAATTAATTCTTTTGTGCTTTGGCGCTCGGTTTTTCCGTCAACGGGACATTTGCTTTTTGAAATTGGAAGCGAAAGCTTTCTTGAAATCTGAACTATCTCTTTTTCCTCAATGAAAATCATGGGACGAATCAGCCACAAATCTTTTATTGAAAGATACGACTTAGGAGAAAAGCAGCTTATTGTTCCTCCGTTTAAGATATTCATAAAAAACGTTTCAACGGCATCGTCATAATGATGCCCGAGAGCAATACGATTGCATCCGTTTTCCTTTGCCATGTTATGAAGGATTCCTCGTCGCATTCTTGCGCAAAGTGAGCAAGGGCTTTTTTCATTTCGGTCCTCAAAAATGATTTTCGACAATTCACTGCGTTTGATAATCAGTTCTATGCCCAGTTCATTGCAAAAATCTTGAATCTTCGAGTAATCTGTTTGCTCATTGTTAAAACATGGGTCGACAGTAAGTGCTTTAACTTTAAAAGTTTCAGGGTAATATTCTGAAAGCTTGCTAAGGCCGTAGAGAAGGAAAAGCGAATCCTTGCCGCCCGAAACACCAACCGCTACACAATCACCCTTTTCAATCATATTGTAACGCTCCACAGCGGCACGCATTTTCCCGATTAACTGCTGTGTCATGACATTCTCCTTACATTTGCATACTTAATTAATTTAGGAATCTATTATATACTATTGAATTGAATTTGAAAATAGGGTATAATGTTTATCGCAATGTAAATGATTTTACCTGGAGGAAATAATGAAAAGAATATTACTTTTAGTATTGATTGCCGCAATGGCTTGTTGTTTTACATCCTGTTCTTCACAGCCTGCTCATATGAATACAGGATCGACATTAACTTCTGATGAAAGTGCTCATTTCACTACTGTTCCTGTCGGGAAGCAACTGGCAACATTACCGGACGGTCATACAAAAACACAATATAAAAACGACATCGAGGGGCTTGCAACTTATCTTCTTGACTGCGGATTTTTATCAGGTGAAGTTACAAAGAACATGTCGGCTGCAACTATTGGAGCTGCCGAAGGTTGGCGATATCAATTTTCATTCAACAGTTCTAATGTTTCTGTTGAGCTTTATCGTTACGATCCGAGCAATTTAGACTCAACCGCAAAAAATATTATTGATCAAGTAAAAAAGAGCAGCTCTTTTAATATGCTTGACATTGGCACAGTACAAAATGTTTACCTAACTTACAGTGGAAAATACATGTTAATTTACAATGACAGCAAAGCTCAGGGAAGCGGTAAAGATAAAAGCAACGAATCTCGAAAGAATGCAGTTCTAAAAGCCTTTATGGGTTTTGAAAGTAATGCTGTTGCTGAAAGCGCAACTAATTTGCAAAGCATTAGCACAACCCCGGCTACAACAGCCGCTACAAAATAAAACTAATTTTCAAAATTCCGTATAAAACTTCCTTTTTATGGTAAAATAAAAGGGAAGGTGAGGTTTTTTATATTATGAATTACTTAATCATCGGTTGTCACCCGTATGAGGGCAGTTTTAATGCTGCCGCCGGTAAAGCGATTTGGGAGAAAATCAACAAATCCGGTGAAAGAGCCGAATTCATTGACCTTGTTTCAGACGGCTTTAATCCGGTTATGACTGCAAAAGATCTAAAGCTTTGGCGACAGGGTAAATTTGACGATGGCCTTGTCGGGAAATATCAGACAGCAATTGAAAAAAGCGACATACTTGTGTTTGTATTCCCTATTTGGTGGGGCACAATGCCTGCTGTTCTCAAGGGCTTCTGCGACAAAGTGCTGTTACCAGGATTTGCCTATAAATATGACAATGACGGTAATATAATAGGGTTACTTTCGAGCAAAAAAGCTTATGTAATAACTACAATGCAAACGCCAGTAAGTTATTATAACGATTACTTTAAAAGCCCTGTTACGGGCGGCTTTATTCGTGATACTCTGGAAACATGCGACATTGAGCTTATCCGCCATTTTGAAATTGACAATATTGTGTCGGGTGGTCGTGATTACGCTGAAGAAAAAATGAAGCAAGTCCTTGAACTTTTTGATTTTCAATAAAACGCAATTTTATAAAACTTTTTTAAAAGGCTCTTTGATGGAAATCAAAGAGCCTTTTTATATTTGTTTTATTGCTGT
>JAUZPX010000110.1 GCA_030705695.1 Bacillota bacterium | reverse complement strand
GCCTTTTTCTTTTTTATACGGTGAGAGTGCTGTAAGTGTGATTGCTGTCATGTCAGGGTCAGAAACATTCCCAAACATAGCAAATCCACCGTCAGGCAGCTGGCGGCTAAGAATTTTGCTTTTTATGCTTTCACGTGTGTCACAGCTGTTTTTCGGAATCGAATAATTTTTGCTGTCAAGCACAAGCAAAGCCCAATCAAGACTGTTTAAGCCTTGAGAATCAAGCGGAGTAACTTTTTCTCTGTTATATGTGCAGTCAGCTAATAGGTTTTGACCGTTAGACAGTTTTGTCGGGTCAGCTCCCATTAAAATGTAGCAAAGACACATTCTTTGAATGTCTGTTGTTTTTTCATTTTTCAATCCGTTTGCATATAAGTTTGAAATATTTTTCTTTAGAATTTTATAGTAGCTGTCGTAATCATCCTGCATGCCATATTGAAGCTCAGTAATAACATACCACTCGTCATTTTTGGAATGAACTGTCTTCCATGTATCGATATCTGAAAGAATCAGTGAAAAAGCTCGCTTTTTAATTGCAGGCTGAGTTGGTGCGGCAAAAGCTTCGGCACAGACGGAAATTAATACGCAGAAACATAAAATAAACGAAAAAAATTTTTTCATATGCAAACCTTTCAAACATGAAATTATAGTTAATTAAATTTCTTTAACCCTTTTTGTGAAGAACAAAACCATAGCTCCTGATATAATAAGAACAATCCATAAAGCAATGACGCTGTTTTGCCCTGTAGCAGGGGCAGAGTAGGCTTGATTTTCAGAAACTGTTTTAACCGAATTGCCTTTTGAGCTTACAGAGGAAGATGTTGTTTTTTGCGAATTTGCAGTGGATTTAACGGTTACAGTCGTATTTGGAGCTAAGCGAAGCACAACAGGAGCAGTATTTTTGGTGCCGTCCTTTGTTTTGCTAAGCTCAATAATATGGCTTCCTGCCGTAAGAATTGATCTGTCTATTTTAACACTTCCGTTTGAATCTGTTTTAAAGCTTTTAGTTGTGTTACCGTAATGCCAGACAAAATTCGCATTTACAATAGGGTTTATTTTTGTGGTAGGGTTACCGCTTGTGTCGTACATGGTGTCGCGGCTTGTGAATGTTATAACTCCGTTGCTGTTTAGTTTGGAATAATCAATAATCGGCAATTGACACGGGTAATCAGCATAAAAGAGTACTATACTGTCTCCGTTTTTAATATTGCAGCTATCAATACCGACAGGTGGCGCTTCACCGTTGACTAAATAATTCCAGCCGTCCCAGCCACCGAATGTAGCTGATTTTTCGCCATGAATTGACGTAATATAATTATTATCCAAACCGATGATTTGCAAGCTTTTGTTGGCTGTGTTAATTTGCTGCAAAGCCGATTTCAAAGTGATGTTTCCTGTTTCGCTGACAGTTTCCTGACTGTCTAAAATATTACTTGAAATTCCTTCGATTCTCAAATGAATTATAAATGAATTACCTGCCGCAAAGACTTTTAAAACAGGTTGGGATAGCAGCAGACAAAAAACGATAGCAATTGAAATAAATTTCTTCATGTAAGTCCTCCAAAAAAATAAAAAATACGCTTTCCGAGGCGGAAAACGTACGCAAAATTTTCTTGCCAAATATTTTGGCAAGTTATATTTTTTGTTTGCGCATTCTTCACAGCCCAAGAACGTTTGACATTAAGAACGATACAGCAGGTTTCCTGGCTTATGACATATAACGGTGCACCGTTAACAAAAACGCCTTCTCGAAATAATTCAATGGCATTTGTTTTTGCGTTAGTCATTTACAGTAATGGCGGTTGCGCCGGATTTCAACCGGACTTCCCTAACACTGTGTGTTCTTGCTAATATTAACACGAGTTATTCATTTTTGCAAGTAAATTAAAAAAATCATACCCCTCGGTTCTACCGGGGGGTATGATTGTAGGTTTTACGATGCCTTTTCAAATTGTGAGTTGTACAGCTCGGCGTAGAATCCGCCTTTTTCCAAAAGCTCCTCGTGTTTTCCCTGTTCAACGATATCGCCGTCTCTCATGACAAGAATAAGATCAGCGTCACGAATGGTTGAGAGTCTATGAGCAATTATAAAGCTAGTTCTGCCCTTCATGAGATTGTTCATAGCTTTTTGGATTCTAACTTCTGTTCTCGTATCAACAGAGCTGGTTGCCTCATCAAGAATCAGAATTTTTGGATCAGCCAGAATTGATCTGGCAATCGTGAGCAGCTGTTTTTGACCTTGAGAAACATTGCTTGATTCCTCGTTCAAGACCATGTTATAACCGCTAGGAAGTGTCTGGACAAAGTGATGAACGTGAGCGGCTTTTGCTGCGGCGATGACTTCCTCATCTGTTGCGTCAAGTTTGCCGTAACGTATGTTTTCCATAATTGTTCCCGAGAACAGCCAAGTATCCTGAAGTACCATGCCGAACATTTGACGAAGCTCTTGCCGATCAAAGTCTTTAACATTATGGCCGTCCACATCTATTTCACCGCTGTTAACGTCGTAGAAGCGCATAAGCAGCTTAACCATTGTTGTTTTTCCGGCACCAGTCGGACCGACAATTGCGATTTTCTGACCTTGATTTGCGTTTGCAGAGAAATCGTTAATAATAATCTTTTCAGGATCATATCCGAAATGAACGTTCTTGAAGTCAACCGTTCCGACAATGTCGTCAACGGTAACGTTTCTCTCGTTTCCGTTTTCAAGAAGTTTTGCGTGATTTTCAGCGACTTGATTTTCCTCGTCTTCATCCAAAAAGCGGAATATTCTTTCTGCTGCAGCTGTCATTGTTTGAAGCATGTTTGAAACTTGAGCAATCTGTGAAATCGGTTGAGTAAATTGTCTTGTATATTGAATAAATGAGAGAATATCTCCGATTTTAATTTTGCCTTTAATTACAAGCCATCCGCCCAGCATTGCTGTGGCAACATAAGACAAATTGTTGACAAATGCCATAATAGGCCACATGAGTCCCGAGAAAAATTGAGATTTCCATGCTGATTTATAAAGCATGTTATTGTTTTCATCAAATTCGCTAAGATTTTTCTCTTCACTGTTAAATGCCTGAACAATGTTTATTCCGCCGAATGTTTCTTCAATTTGACCGTTGACATGCCCAAGATAATCCTGTTGATTTCTGAAGTGCTTTTGGGATTTTTTCATGATAACTGCAATAATTGAAAAACAGATCGGTAAAATAACAAGTGCAACGATAGTCATTAGCCAGTTGATTGAAAACATCATTATAAGAATACCGACTAACATAGTTACGCTTGTAATAAGAGTTGTTGCCGTCTGGTTAAGGCTTTGAGAGAGGGTATCAACGTCGTTTGTAATGACCGAGAGTATTTCGCCGTGCTGACGTGTTTCGTAATAGTTCATTGGAAGACGGTTTAGCTTTTGCGAAATTTCCTTACGCATACGGTAAGTTAGACGTTGAGTGATTCCCGTCATGATAAAGCCCTGAATAAAAGACAAAAAGGCACTTACTAGGTATAATCCTATTAAGAATAACAGCATACCACCGATTTTATCAAAATCGATTCCTGCACCGCCGCCTATTTTGCTCATGATTCCGCTAATCAGTTCGTTTGTTGTATTACCGAGCTTTTTCGGACCGATAATTGAGAATGCTGTTCCTCCGACTGCAAAAATTACAACAAAGAAAAGTCCGATTTTATATGAGCCCATATATTTCAGCAATTTTTTCATGCTACCGACAAAGTCTTTTGGCTTTTCAACATTACCCATTCCGCCGTGGCCGAAACCGCCTCTACGGTGTTGGGTCGTTGCTGATTTGCGCAGCTTTTTGGGAGCATCGTTTTGCAGAGCCGGAGTGTTTTCGTTAGTTTTTTTGCTCATTGTGCTAACTCCTCCTTTGAAAGCTGAGATTCTGATATCTGCTTATAAACGTCGCAGGTATTCATCAGCTCTTTATGTGTACCTATGCCAACTACTTCACCGTCATCAAGAACGACAATCTGATCGGCGTTCAATACTGTATTGATTCGCTGAGCGACTACGAGAATTGTACTGTTTTTTGCAGCTTTGTTAAGTGCCTTTCTAAGTGTAATATCGGTTTTATAATCTAAAGCTGAGAAGCTATCGTCAAAAATATAAATTTCAGGTTCTTTTGCAATAGCTCTGGCAATTGAAAGCCTTTGACGTTGTCCGCCGGAAACGTTTGTACCGCCTTGTGAAATATCACGGTCATATCCTTCTTCAGATTCGTCTATAAATTCAGCAGCCTGTGCTACTTCTGCGGCAAATTTGATTTTATCCATAGAAAGCTCATCGTTGCTGTAAGCGATATTATCGGCAATTGTTCCGGAGAATAACACACCTTTTTGAGGAACATATCCGATTTTCTCACGTAAGTCGTGAAGCTTTACTTTGCGGATATCTGCGCCATCGACATCGATTTCACCATCTTTAATATCAAAGAAGCGAAGAATAAGATTAATAAGGGTTGTTTTACCGCTTCCTGTGCTTCCGATGAATGCTGTTGTTTGACCTGGTTTTGCTGTAAAGCTGATATTTTTAAGAACATCTTCCTCAGCGCCCGGATAAGCAAAGGAAACATTTTTAAATTCAACTATTCCTTTTTTGCTTTCATCAAAAGAAGTAATTTCTTTTTCTTCCGGGTCAATTATGCTGACATCGGTTTTTATGACTTCGGCTATACGGCGCATTGATACAAACGCTCTTGGTAAAAGAATGCTGAGGAATGAAATCATTAAGAATGACATAATGATCATCATTGCATACTGAATAAATGCGAACATATCGCCCACTTGCATTTTGTCCTGGTCAATTGCGTGAGCACCTTCCCAGACTATCAGTACGCTAATGCCGTTCATTATAAGCATCATTACAGGCATCATAAATGTCATTACACGGTTTACGAACAGGTTAATTCTTGTAAGTTCACGGTTAGTGCCGTCAAAGCGTTTCTCCTCAAAAGATTCTCTTGAGAATGCTCTAATAACAGGAACTCCCGTAACAATTTCTCTTGAGACAAGATTTAATTTATCTATTACTGTTTGAAGTTTTGTGAATTTCGGCATTGCTATAACAAGCAAAACTGCAATTATGAGCACTAAAAGACCTATGGCAAGACCGATAATCCAAGCAAGGCTGTGACCTGTGTGTTGTACTTTAAAATAAGCACCGACACCGAGAATAGGAGCGTATAATACCATTCGGATTAGCATTATCATGAATAACTGAATTTGTTGAATATCGTTCGTTGATCGAGTAATAAGAGAAGCCGTTCCGAATTTGTTTTGTTCTTTGCTTGAGAAGTGGATAACCTTGCTGTAAAGGCTTTTTCTTATATTTCTGCTGAATGATGCTGCAATCTTTGAACCTAAGAATGCAACAATCAGTGCGCAAGAAACTGAAGCAAAAGCGAAAGCAATCATCTTTAGACATGCCATTTTGATGTAATCAGTCTGCATTTTATCAACGTCAAGGCCGATTGTCTGATATTCGTTTTTGTTGTAGGCAGCATCCATTTGTTTAATCATGTCGCTGCCTAGTGAGTTGAAATTATTAAATTTATCTTTAATCGTATTAACAACTTTTGTGTATTGTGCAGGTTGGGCTGTTTTGATAAGTTTTATTGCTTCAAAAAAGTCGCTTGGCATAGTTGTTGCCTTGGCACTCATACCTGATGGCATTGTTGCTGTTTGTGTAGATGAGGCTGCCGATGTGGCTGTTTGAGAAGATGCTTGAGAAGCGGCGTTTGCCTTAGCAGCTGCAGCGGCTTTGGCCT
>JAUZPX010000011.1 GCA_030705695.1 Bacillota bacterium | reverse complement strand
TCGCATGTTGCACAGTAACTTACGCCTTTCCCAGAAAATCGTCCTTCTCCCTCAACGTTAAGCAGTCTAAATGTAGCTCCCGTTGCAATAATAAGCGATTTTGCTAAATATTCTTTTTTGCGAGTTACAACATTAATTATTCCTTTTTCATTATAAACTTCGCAAATCTTGCCTGTCTCAAATGCAGCACCGAATTTTTCTGAATGCTCAAGAAATTTTTCCGCGATTTCATATCCTAAAATTCCAGGAAACCCAAGATAATTTTCAATTTGCTCTGTTCTCAAAATTTGCCCGCCTTTTATTGTATTGCGTTCGAGAACAACAGCATTTAGCTTTGCTCTCGCTGCATATACGGCAGCCGATAAACCTGCTGGGCCTCCTCCGGCAATAATGCAATCATAAATCAAAATGACACTTCCTTAAAATTTCATGTAATCTTACTAATTGATATTATTTTATCTAAATTCATTAAATTTAATTATCTTTTTAAGAAATATTTTTGCTATTACTGTAAATAATAATATTTACGATATAGTTAATCAACTTGAAAAGTGCGCATGGATTTGCGAGGCAATTTTTTGATTCGCAAGGCGTAGGAGGATGGAATCCTGTCGGATTCCGCCGAGGACAACACAGCGCAGCGGAAAATAGACCGCTAAGGCGGAGCAGTTTTTAGGTTAATTAACTATAAATGCAAGGAGCGTGGAATTTTTGAATACGATTCTTGTTTGTGGATCAAACAATGAAAGCAAAACATATTCGCTTGTTTACAGTGCGCTTTCTGCATATGGAAAAGTGCATGGTTTTGACAGCGAAAATTGCTTTTTAGGGTTTGAATCTCCTGAATTTTGCATCATGAGCCAAAATAGAATTCCAAAAATAAAAGATGCAGGGGGAATTCTTATTTTTGACAACAAATTTGAAATTCCAGAAAATCAGGTTGCTCTGTCGCACATGACTCCTGTATTCGACTCCAATAACAAAAATGCTGCCAAAGCGCTTGCCAATTCAGGCTCGGTTGCAGTATCATGTGGAACATCCCAAAAAGATACGCTCAGCCTTGCAAGTCTTGATAGTAACAGCGCATTCATAAGTTTGCAACGAAAAATAGTTGCACTTAACGGTTCAGAAATAGAGCCACATGACTTCACAGTGAAATTCAAAACAAAAACGACAATTTACCCTTTGCTGGCAGCATGTGCAGCATTGCTTATCTGCGGAATATCATCAAATGAAGGTTTTGAATTTTAAAATAATATATACAAATATTATAATCATATTTTATTAAAGTTACAAAAAATATATTTTCATTTTTAGGTAAAAGAATTTGTAAAATTTACATTTCATATTCTATTCTTCTTTTCACATCATAATAGTGCGACGTTAATATTCATAATTTCACGCCGTGCTATTTAATATAATAGAAAATATTCTAGAAAAGGAGAATAATACTATGTCTAAGAGTTCAGTTGTAGTACCTGAGGCAAGAGAAGCTCTTGATCGTTTCAAGATGGAGGCTGCCTCTGAAGTTGGCGTTAACCTTAAACAAGGTTACAACGGTGACTTAACATCTCGTCAAGCCGGTTCTGTTGGCGGACAGATGGTTAAAAGAATGATCGAAAATTACGAAAAGAACATGAAATAAAACACTAACTTAAATGAGCTAGTATAAAATAATAGCTCAAAAAAGCTCATCAAAATGATGTTTATCATTTTGATGAGCTTAATATTTATCCCTCGAAAATCGGAATTGGGCTGTTTTTGTGCTCGGTTACTTCCATTCTCTCTCTAAGCCTTTGATCTACGTCAGCATCTCCAGAACTTTTTTCTAAAATAAATTTATCAATTTGCTCATATGTGAATCCTAATTCATTTTCGTCGGTTTGACCCTCGAATAAATTAGCTGAAGGTGGCTTTGTGATAATCTGATCAGGAACATTAAGCTCTTTTGCAAGAATACGAACTTCTTTTTTTGTAAGCATTCCTAATGGATTGATATCGTTTGCACCATCGCCCCATTTTGTAAAATAACCGACAACTCTTTCAGCAAGATTTCCAGTGCCTATTACAAAAGCACCCATAGTTTGCGCAATTGAATATAATACAGTCATACGGATTCTTGGGCGAATGTTAATTTTCGCAAAATCAGAAATTTCCATTCCGATAGCGCCTTCAACCTGCTTGCAAGCTTCTCCGATATTTACTACTCGATAGTCGAAACTAAAAGTATTCACAACACTCATGGCATCCTGAGTGCTTTTTGATTTATCCATTGTATCACCGTCAGGCAACAAAACAAGAGTTGTTTTGATACCTGCTTCTTGGCAAAGTCTTGCAACAACAGCACTGTCAATTCCACCGCTTATTCCTAGAACAACTCCGCTGCGTTTAGCCTCATCGACTTTTCCACGAATAAAATTACCGATAATCTTTACATACTCAGCAGCATTTTGTTCTGTAATTTCAAAAGTTTTATTAAACATACGTACACTCCTTTATATTGTTTTTAATAATTGTGTCCAAAATTTCCGAATTTTTACATTGCATAGTCGATTAACTTGAAAACTGCAAATGGATTTGCGAGGCAATTTTTTGATGTGCAAGGCGGAGGAGGATGGAATCCTGTCGGATTCCGACGAGAACAACACAGCACAGCATAAAATTGACCGCAAAGGCAGAGCGGTTTTTAGGTTAATTGGCTATGTTGATTATTATATCAAAAAGAAATATATTTTGCGAGCGTTTTAAAAGAAAATTAATTTTTGAATTATTTTCTGAAATTTATCAAAAATAGACAAATCAGGCTGACGAATATTCGTCAGCCTGTTCTAAGTTACTTTTTAATCAATCAGATGAATACGGCAACAATGCCAAATGTCTTGCACGTTTAATAGCAATTGTAAGTTTACGTTGATGTGCTGCACATGTACCTGTAACACGGCGAGGAAGAATTTTTGCTCTCTCCGAAAGGAAACGGCGTGTTTTTGCAACATCTTTATAATCGATATCTGTGACTTTTTCAACACAGAAACTGCAAACTTTTTTGCGTCCCTTACGTCCGCCGCGACGGTTATCTCTTTCAGGTCTATCGGCCATTTAAATCGCTCCTTTACTCAAATTTCATTAAGGAATATATTATTATAATCAAAAAATCTAATTAAAACGGAAGGTCATCATCCATTGGCATTTCTTGAAAATCCCCTGTACTACCGCTTGAATATGCAGGTGCAGAAGCTTCTTTAGAACGCTGAGGGTAGTTGTTATCGCCGCCGTTGCCGTTTTTAGAATCGGCAAAAAAGACTTTTTCAGCTACAATCTCGAATGCCTTACGGTTGTTGCCTTCTTTATCTTGATATGTGTGCGTTTGGATTGAGCCTTGTACAATCATCGGACGTCCTTTTGTGAAATACTTCGTAATGAACTCGGCCGTACTTCTCCAAGCAACAATATCAATAAAATCGGTTTGCAGTTCTGCGCCCTGCTTTACATAAGAGCGGTTCACCGCCAAGGTAAAGCTTGTTACCGAAATACCAGATTCGGTATGACGGAGCTCAGGATCCGCTGTTAATCTTCCCATTAATGTAACATTATTCAGCATATGTTATCCCCTCTCAAGCTTTCATACTTGCATTACTGCTCTGTTTTTGCAACAATAAGCGAACGCAAAATTCCGTCTGTAATCTTATAGCGTCTGTCAAGTTCAGCTGGGAAATCAGCTGTTGCCTTGAAATTAAAAAGTACGTAGTAACCCTCAGCTTCTTTGTTGATAAGATAAGCAAGTCTGCGCTTGCCCCATTCCTCAACGCTATCAAGTTCGGCATACTTTTCGATTACTTTCTTGAATTTTTCAACGAGTGCTTGAATGCCCTCTTCTCCAACAGTCAAGGAAATAACCGCAATAGATTCGTAAGAATTCTTATTTGCCATTCTCTTTGCACCTCCTTTTGGACTTTGGCCCATAGTCATGCTATGAGCAAGGATTTGGTTTGCACATATGTGCATAACGTGAAAATTATACCAGTGTTTTTATTATTAGTCAAGGGGTAATTTTAAAGCCTTCACCGTTTATCTCCCCAGCTTCTCCTACAATTATAAATGCTCTGGGGTCAATTTTCTTTATAATATTGTAAGTCTTATAAACTTCATTTCGTCGTAATGCACACAAAATAACTTCTCCCGGTTTTCCGCTGTAACCGCCGGCAGAATTCAAACGTGTTACTCCACGATTAATTTGTGTCATAATTCCTTGTGAAATTTCAGCATGTTTTTCTGAAATAATAAACATCATTTTTCCTGTTCCGCTGTCTGTACCGTAAATAATGGCATCAATAATATTTGTACTTACAAAAATATCAATAATTGCATACATGGGGCTTTCTAAATTACGATAAACAACTGCGGCAGCCATTATAATAAACATATCTACAACAAGCATCATGCGCCCCATTCTTAAAAACGGACGCCGTTTGTTTATTAGTTTAGCAACAATATCGGTGCCGCCTGACGTTCCTCCACGCATAAAAATTAAAGACATTCCTGTTCCTGAGAGAACGCCTCCGAAAATTGCCGCCAAAATTGTTTCCCCGTGATATTGCGGCAGAAAAGGCGACATAGTATCTATCATAACAGAAATAAACAAAGTGGCTATTATTGTTTTTGTAAAAAAAGATATGCCAATTTCAATTGCTCCCCATATAAACAAAGGAATATTTAAAACAAAAATCATTACACCGATTGGAGTATGCAGCAAATAATTCAACATTGTCGAAATACCTGTAATCCCTCCGGGTGCAATTTTATTAGGTGCAGTAAATATGTCTATCGCTGTTGCATATAGCGTACCGCCAAAAATAAAAAACAAGCCGTCAACAGCAGCAGATTTTATTCGCTCTGTTTTAATGCTTTTTTCCATAAAATCACTCCAATCCGTATTAATTTTCCCGAAAAAAATGAAAACTATTCCAAAAGATAAAACAGAGGCACTATTGTTTGACCATTCATAATGAATACTGCGTCTTTACGATATGGGCGTTTAAGAGCATATATAAGATTTATAATCTCATCTGCTGTAATTGCTGTGGCACTTGCTGATGTAACTCCAACTTGACCACCACCTGTTACAGCAAAGATACCTAGTGGCTTTCCAACACCGTCACCGTTTAAAAATGTGTCCTCTTCAGCATTGGATAAAGTCTTTGTAAATATTTTAATAATATGCTCTTCAGTCTAAATGCATTGTCATAGCGTAGTTCTTCTGTTACCTTTACAGCAACATGTAACTTATGTTCATACAAAATCATCTCTTTGTTTTAGGTATAAGAAAAGGACAACTCTTAAGAATTGTCCTTAAAAAATACTTTATAAATAACACCTAATATTTTGTGCGAATTTTTCTTCACATGAAATTAATTCATTGCATATTTGTTTTGATTTTTCATCAGCTGCAGAGTATTGATTTAAATATCTACTTAAAGATTTCACTCCCATGTTACAGCCATCAGTCATGAGGTCAGCGACAGTTTTGTCACTTTCATTCATTGCCATCATCATATTTGTTTTAACCCAGGACATTCCTTTTGCTATAGCATTTGGTTCCTTATCTTGTTCGTTATATCCTGATAACAAACCATGAATTTCATTACCTAATTTTGTGTGCTTATCTTTAAAATCAATAAGTGCATTTTTAAATTTCTCATTACTTACTTTATCAAGAACGTCATCAATTGATGAAACTGCCATTTTTGTACCAGAATCACATTCTTTTAACAATTCTATTGTGTCACTTGTATTCATTCTTTAGTACTCCTTAATTTTTAAATTTTATTTTATTATTTATTGAAACTCAATTAATATACTTTTTAAACTAAAATATCAATAATCCTCTATTATCATAAACACTTTCACTATTATCATTCCCATATCGAATTGCACGGTCTAATGCCATAAAATCTACATTTTTCTGCCTATTCTCATTAATAGCAATCGTGTATTATACTGTTACAAAAAGAACAAAAAAACCTCGGGAGTTAATTCCCGAGGTCAATATTTTTACATATTTTTTTATTCAAAGCTTACTGCCCTTACTTCACTTATTCCAAGCACATACATAAGCTTGCTTGAAACCAAAATACCTTTTGTTGCATCAACACCGGCATTACTTTCTGCCATCTGACTGCCTGATTGCATATATATATACGCTTTCCCGCTGGCTATTACACCAACTTTATTATCATATAAGCTTAAAGATGTAATTTTTAAATTGGTATTAATGGTATTCTGAACCTGACCATCATTATCAATATACATAATATCGCAAGCTCTTCCGTCCGCTGAGCGTGACAATGAAATTGCAGCACCGTTATTATATGAAATATCATATGCCGTTAACAATTTTGAATTATAACTTGTTTTTGATACACTGCCTGATTTCGTGTCTATAATATCGACAGAATTATCGCCGACTGCAACGGCAACATGGTCTGAAACATATTTAACCTGATAAATAAAGTTATTATCGGTATGATAAACAGCAGAAGGATTAGCACTTTGAAAATTGAGCAGATAAACCACGGAATCAATGTCGCCGTTCTTAGAGAAAAATCCTGAAGCAACAGCCGTTTTTCCATCAGAGTTTATCGATATACTGTCCATATAGTAATCTGAAAACGAATATGTGTATTTTAATGTATTGTCTTTTCCGTAAACAAACAGTTTGGAATAAAATCCGCTTGCCTCTGTTACGATTCCGTAAACGCCTTCGGAGTTAATATCCGCTGTTTGAATTTTTTGTGAAGTAGTGCCTTTATAAAGAGTGTTATCAATAGATTCCGTCTGAAATCCTGTTCCGCCGCAATTATATATAATTGCTCTTTTATCGTTCGATTTTATCATCGGGTCAGAATAACTCAACTGACGGTCGGCGAGCTCCCCTGCGTGTTCACTGAGAACAAGAAATGAAGTATCGCTTGCATAAGCCGGATATCCGCTTAAAGTCGTGAAATTACCCGGGCTTACTTTTGTTCCGACAATTTGCGCCGGAAAACCGTTACCGTTTGCTTTACCCATTAGGTCATAATGAAACCAGTTGGAAATCTTTTCAGGGGTTAAACTTTCCCTATTTGCCCAGACAAACACAAGTGTCATACAAGCCAGCAAAATACAAACAACTCGCCTTACTATTTTAACCTGATGTTTTGAAAGCTTACTGTTATTATTGCTTTTACCGTTTTGTAAGTCATTTTCTTTATCGGCAATTCTTCTTGAAAATCCCGGAAGCGATTTTTGCTGTCTTTTAGAATTTCTTTTTGCTTTGGGATTGTTTTTTTCTACAGCCATAATATTCCCTCAAGAATCTTTTACATATTTCGACAAATTAATAATATAAGTTCAATATATTACTTTATTAAGATATAATCCACATGCAGGAGCCGTTGGACCTGCCTTTGATCTGTCTTTCGCTTCAATAATATCGATAATACCGTCAGCAGGGATTTTCCCCTGAGCGATTCTCAACAGAGTACCTACCATAATACGAACCATGTTATATAAAAACCCATCGGCTTCAACAGTGAAAACAACCATATCGCCATCACGGGTTACTGAGGCTGCTTTAATATTTCTTGTAAGATTTCCTGCCTTACGGCGGTCAAGAGTGCAAAAAGAAGAAAAGTCATGAGAGCCCACAAAACTTTGCACCGATTTATTAAGCATATCGGTATCAAGCGGATATCGATAATGAAGAGCGTAACCCTCTAAAAACGGATTGCGAATTTCCGCATTCCATATTTTATAAATATACTGCTTGCTCTTACATGAATACCGTGCATGAAAATCATTTTCAACAAGCTTACAGTCATTCACCGCAATACTGCTTGGCAAAAAACGGTTCAGTGCATGTTTGAAGCGAACAGGCTCTATTTTATGCTCGGTTCTTACATTCATACAATACATATTTGCATGAACTCCCGAATCCGTACGGCTGCAACCTTTAATTTCAAAATTGTTGCCTATAATTTTTCTAAGTGATTTTTGAAAAACCTCCTGAACGGTAAGCGCATTTTCCTGAATCTGCCAACCGTGAAAGTAGCTTCCGTCGTATGTGATGCTTAAAAACAGATTTCTCATCTCATCACAGCTGGAAGAAATATATTGCATAAAATCACTCCGCTAACAATAATTAATACAGCACCAAGGCAATAAAAATCAACTTTTGAATAGTGCAATTGCTTCATGCGTGTCCTGCCTTCGCCGCCACGATAACACCTACATTCCATCGCCATAGCAAGCTCATAGGCACGGCGAAACGCCGAAACAAACAGCGGTACCAAAACAGGAATCATCGCCTTAATACGCTGAACTATATTCCCGCTTTCCATATCTGCACCACGTGCTTTCTGAGCACTCATAATTTTATCGGTTTCTTCCAAAAGCGTCGGAATAAACCGCAATGCAATAGTCATCATCATTGCAATTTCATGAACACTTATATGAAGGTGATTCAGCGGTTTCAAAAGCCGTTCAATCGCATCGGTAAGATCAGTCGGTTGTGTAGTAAAAGTCAGCGATGAACTAATAAAAATAAGTTCAATAATTCTTATCGATATAAAAATCGCAAAATAAATTCCTGCTAAAGTAATCGATAAAAAGCCCCAGTGCCATAAAGCAGTTCCGCTGCCGTAAAAAAGATTCAAAACCGAAGTGAAAAGCAAAATAAAAATTACAGCTTTTAAACTTTTTAAAAACAGCTTCACAGGCACTCCTGAACATCCGACAATCACTACAACCGTAGCCACAACCAAGCCTAATGCAAAAAAGTTAAATGTAATAAAAATAAAAATTATTAAAGTGAGCATCAAAATGATCTTCATACGAGGATCCATTCTGTGCAGTATCGAATTCCCCGGAAAAAACTGCCCCAAGGTTATATCACGAACCATGTGCAGCCCCCTCTTTCTCGATTTTTTGAAGCAACACCTGCAACGCTTCTTCTACTGTGAGAATTCCCGGTTTTATGTCATAACCGTGCTCACGAAGGCTCATCATAATTCTAGTAATCTGCGGAACTTGCAGTCCCATTTCAATAAGCTCTTTGCCGTGTGAAAACACTTCCGCCGTATTTGAAAACATCGCTGCTTTTGATTCGTTCATAACTAAAATTCTATCGGCTGTTCTTGCGATATCTTCCATGCTGTGTGAAACAAGCAAAATTGTATTCTGTCTTGTTTTATGGTAAGCATGAATATGCGATAGAAGTACATCACGTCCCATAGGATCAAGTCCTGCGGTTGGCTCGTCTAAAATTAAAACTTCTGGGTCCATCGCCAGAACACCTGCAATAGCAGCACGGCGCTTTTCTCCGCCTGAAAGCTCAAACGGTGATTTCTCCAAAAGACTATCTTTCAAATCTACAAACTTAGCGGCATCTCTGACACGTTTGTCGATTTCTTCATCAGAAAGCCCCATATTCTTAGGACCGAATGAAATATCTTTATAAACAGTTTCTTCAAACAGCTGATATTCAGGGTATTGGAACACCATACCCACCTGAAAACGTATTTTGCGGATTTCCTTTGGCTTTTCCCATATATCAACGTCGTTTAGAAGCACTCTGCCCGTACTTGGCTTTAATAACCCGTTAAAAAGCTGAACCAATGTTGATTTTCCCGAACCTGTATGACCGATTATCCCAACAAACTCGCCTTTTTCAATTGATATATTCAAATTGTCTACGGCAACCTTTTCAAACGGGGTGTTTTCGCCGTAGACAAACCTTAAATTTTCAGTTTCAAGAACATTCAACAGTACAGCCCTCCTTTTGGGCATGATTAATTAATATTTGCTATTATTATTTTAGAATAGCTTCCAGTTGCTTAATGCATTCTGAAGCTGTAAGCGGCATTTCGTTAATATTAACACCGTGAGATTTTAATCGATGCATAAGTTCTGTTGCCTGTGGTACATCAAGCCGATGTTTCTTCAAAATCTCCACATGGGAAAACACCTCGCGCGGAGCTCCGTCAAGCAGAATCTTACCCTCATCCATAACTACAACCCTATCGGCTTTCACTGCCTCATCCATATAATGGGTGATAAGTATTATCGTAATTCCTTTTTCTCGGTTGAGCTTTTCAATAGTTGTAAGTACTTCGTTTCGTCCTCGAGGGTCTAGCATAGCTGTCGGCTCGTCAAGAACAATACATGACGGTTCCATTGCTATTACGCCTGCAATAGCTACCCTCTGCTTTTGCCCGCCCGAGAGCTTATATGGTGCATGCATACGGTATTCATACATCTCAACCGCTTTAAGCGCAGAATCAACACGCTTTCTAATTTCTTCGGCAGGAACGCCGAGGTTTTCAGGACCGAACGCAACATCCTCTTCTACAATGCTTGCAACAATCTGATTGTCGGGATTTTGCAAAACAAGCCCGACTCTCGTTCTGATATCATATTTTTTTTCTTCGTCTGAGGTATCAATTCCGTCAACAAAGACTTTACCGTCACTCGGCAAAAACATTGCATTAAAATGCTTAGCAAGAGTTGATTTCCCTGAGCCGTTATGCCCTAATATAGCAACAAATTCACCTTTATTAATGGTAAGCGAAAGATCTTCAAGCACATTTTTTTGCACAACTTGATGTTCGTCTTCGTTTTCATAATGAAAAGAAACGTGCTCAGCTTTTATAAAAGCTTCCATGCTTACCCTCCTAAATTAATTAAATTACTTTTGCCAAATTGCTGTGCTTCCGCACGGTAAAGAAAACCCTGTTTCAGTAACTTTCAAACCAATTTCATCGCTTTGAACACTGCCGCCGTATTTCTTTTGAAGCGTACAACCCAGAAGATACTCCATAACAGCAGGCGAAAGCCCTGTAGTATATGAATTAAGAATAAAGAAAACAGCATCTTCGGAAAGTACTTGTTCACATAGCAATATGAGCGAATGAAGCTGTTCTTCAAGCTTCCATACTTCGCCGCCAGGTCCTCGACCGTAGGAAGGCGGATCCATAATAATACCATCGTATTTATTTCCACGGCGAACTTCACGCTCAACAAACTTTATGCAATCGTCAACAATCCAGCGAACAGGTTTATCGCTCAGCTTTGATGATGCGCTGTTTTCTTTTGCCCAAAGCACCATGCCTTTAGAAGCATCAACATGACACACTTTTGCCCCAGCATTAAGACATGCAAGCGTAGCACAGCCTGTATAGCCGAATAAATTGAGAATATTAAGCTGACGTTTCTCCGACTTGATTTTATCACTGACAAAATCCCAATTTACTGCTTGCTCTGGAAAAACGCCCGTATGCTTAAAGCCCATCGGCTTAACATTAAACGATAAATCCTGATATTTAATCTGCCATGCCTGCGGAAGTTTTTTCATTTCCTGCCACGAACCGCCGCCAGAAGACGAACGAACATATTTGGCATTTGCATTATTCCACAGCGGATTTTTCTTTTCGGTTTCCCAAATAATTTGTGGGTCGGGACGAATTAAAATGACATCCCCCCAACGTTCAAGACGTTCGCCGCTGCTAGCGTCAATCAATTCATAATCGTCCCATTTTGCTGTTCGCATATATTTCTCCTAAGAATTTTATCCTAATCTTTTTGCAATGAGTTCAGAAATCTCATGGCATAACCCTGTAATTTCGTCAATATCTTCGCCCTCAAGCATTACTCTTACCATAGGTTCAGTTCCTGATGGACGAACAAGAATGCGTCCTCTGCCCTCAAGCGTTATTGAAACTTTGTCGATTTCTGTCTGGATCATATCATCAGACGAAAACTTTGACTTTCCCTCATTAGTAAGCTTTACGTTTACCATAACCTGAGGATAACGTTCCATAAGCGTAGAAAGAGCAGAAAGTTTTTCGTTCTTTCTCTTCATAATGCTTAACAATTGGGCACCTGTCATTTCGCCATCGCCTGTTGTGCAGTGGTCAAGGAAAATAATATGTCCTGACTGCTCTCCACCAATGTTATATCCCTCTTTAACCATCTCTTCAAGAACATAGCGGTCGCCGACTTTTGTAGCAACAAAGCTAATATCGTTTTTCTCGCAAAAACGGTTAAACCCAAGGTTCGTCATAACGGTTCCGACAACGGAATCCTTTTTCAATCTGCCTCTTTCTTTATAGTCAGCAGCACAAATAGCAATAAGAAAATCACCGTCTATAAGCTCGCCGTTTTCGGCAACAGCAAGGCAGCGGTCGGCATCACCGTCAAACGCTAGACCTGCGTCAAGTTTATTCTCTTTAACATATTTTTGAAGATTAGCCGTATGAGTCGAGCCGCAATCAGCGTTTATGTTGATACCGTCGGGCTTGTCAAACAGCATGTGGCATTCTGCACCCAAAGCCGTAAAAAGTTTTTCGGCAGTTCTCGACGAAGAACCATTTGAACAATCCAAAGCAACTTTCATTCCATCAAGTCTTGTTTCAATTGCGCTGACTACATGGTCTATGTAATCCTGAGCAGCATTTTCCTCACGCAAAACACGTCCAAGTTTGTCGTTTGCAGCTTGTGCATACGGTTTAGCATTATCAAGAATAATTGCTTCAATTTCAGCTTCAAGTGCATCGGGAAGTTTAAAGCCTTCTTTGCTGAAAATCTTAATTCCGTTGTATTCAAAAGGATTATGAGAAGCGGAAATCATAATTCCGGCATCTGCTCCGTATTTTTTCACAAGAATCGCAACAGCAGGCGTTGGTACAACACCTAAAAGCACCGCATCGGCACCGACAGAACAAAGTCCTGCACAAAGAGCACCCTCAAGCATATCGGAGCTAAGACGTGTATCTTTACCGATTAAAATTTTTGGACGCTTTGTTTCACTTGTAAGCACCATAGCAGCTGCACGACCAATATTCATTGCAAGTTCACTTGTAAGCTCAGAATTCGCAACTCCACGGGCACCGTCTGTTCCAAATAATCTTCCCATAATTAAACCTCTTTCAATAATTTTTTATACAGAAAAATATATAACAATATATTATTTTAAATCAAATAAAGTAGGTGATGAACTTACCACACCCGGGAAATCATAACCCAAATGGCGGCAGCCTTCCATTGTTATACACCGTCCTCTGGGGGTACGTGTCAAAAAGCCGATTTGCATAAGATATGGCTCGTAGACATCCTCAATCGTAACGGTTTCCTCGCCGATTACTGCTGCAAGAGTTTCTAAGCCCACAGGTCCGCCCTTATAGAATTTAATAATTGCTTCAAGCATTCTGCGGTCATTGGCATCAAGGCCGAGTTCATCGATTTCAAGACGATCAAGAGCAATTCGTGCCGTTTCACATGTGATAACATTATTACTGAACACATGAGCAAAATCCCTTACACGGCGCAGCAAACGGTTGGCAATTCTTGGAGTTCCACGCGAGCGTGAAGCGATTTCCAAAGCTCCGTCAGGCGCAATTTCTATATCAAGAATTTTTGCACTGCGGGAAACAATCTGTGCAAGTTCTTCAGGTGTATACAATTCAAGGCGCAAAATTACGCCGAAACGATCTCTAAGCGGTGCGGATAATTGTCCTGCACGTGTGGTAGCTCCCACTAGCGTAAAATGCGGAAGCGTAATATGATAAGATGAAGCCATTTGCCCTTTACCTGTAATTATATCAATTGCATAATCCTCCATAGAGGGATACAAAATTTCTTCCGTAGTATAATTCAAACGGTGAATTTCATCAATAAACAAAACGTCACCGTAACTTAAATTCGTAAGCAAAGCTGCAAGGTCGCCCGGCTTTTCAATAGCAGGCCCAGAAGTAATTCGCAAATTTACACCAAGCTCATTTGCAATTATTCCCGCAAGCGTTGTTTTTCCCAAACCTGGAGGTCCATACAGTAAAACATGGTCAAGCGTTTCTTTGCGGCCTTTTGCCGACTCAATAAATACAGAAAGATTCTCTTTAACTTTTTCCTGTCCAATATATTCATTAAGGGCTTTGGGGCGCAAAGGATTATCGCCCTCGGCAGCATCAGATGGGATTTCTTCGGGGGATGAAATTCTGTTTTCAAAATCAAACTCAAAAGCCATATTAAATTTCCTTTCTTAGGTTTGGAAATCCAATTTTCATCGTTTCCCCAATTGCTTCAATGTTGAGTTTATAAGCTCTTCCACAGACATACTTGAATCCATTTTTGAAAGAATGGGTGTAACCTCGCCAGGTTCAAATCCCAAAACAGTAAGTGCACCAACTGCTTTCGATATATTGCCTGCATCAAATACTGCTGTATTTGCAGCTTCTCCGCCAGAAAAACTTTCAACACTTCCAAAGCCTTTTAGCTTATCTTTTAGTTCAAGAATAATTCTCTGTGCAAGTTTTTTCCCGACTCCTGGAGCTCTTGTTAACGATTTATCGTCCCCGGATGCAATCGCAAGCGCTACTTGCTCGCTTGACAGTTCCGATAAAATGGCAACTCCTACTTTCGGTCCGACACCGCTAACAAGTGTAAGCATTTTAAAGCAATTCAACTCAGTGAGCGTACTAAACCCAAAAAGATCAACAGAGTCTTCCCTAACGCTCAGATGTGTATACAAAGTGGTTTCGGTATTTTGTTTTAATGTTCTTTGTGTATTCATGGTTGTAATGCATTTATATCCTACCCCGCCGCACTCGATGACAGCTATATTGGGTTCCATATGGATTAGCTTTCCTCTTAGGCTATAGAACATTACTTAATTCCCCTTTTGAACATCATTTCTCTTAATTCAGTTCCTGCTGCTCGTGTATGGCAGATAGCTAAAGCAAGTGCATCGGCTGTATCGTCGGGTTTAATCGGCTCCGTAATTTTTAAAAGCCGTCCTGTCATATCTATCATCTGTTGTTTTTTCGCACGGCCGTGACCTGTTATAACACTCTTCACCTGAAGAGGTGTATATTCAAAAATCGGAACATTCATCTTTTTTGCTGCCAAAAGTATAACGCCCCTTGCCTCGGCAACCATAATTGCGGTTTTCTGATTTGTATGGAAATACAACGATTCAATCGCCATAGCATCGGGCTTGCTTTTTTGCAAAACCTCAATCATGCAGTCATAAATATATTCGAGCCGAGAATTAAAATCCATTTCTGCGTCTGTAGTAATTGCTCCATAGGCAAGCGGAATAAAAGAATCACTTTTGTTTTGAATAAGACCGTAGCCGATAATCGCATAGCCGGGGTCAATCCCCAAAACAATCACAGCGCTCACCTCAATGCATGATATACTATTTTATATTCATATAATTATATCATAAAGCTTATTTACAGGCAATAAATTCATACAGAAAATCTAAAATATAGGGAATATTTGCAAAAACGCACCCGCCGAAAAGCGAGTGCGTTTCTTTTGCGCAATTATGCGCTGGTGGACGTTAACGGACTTGAACCGCTGACCTTTCGCACGTCAAGCGAAAGCTCTACCAGCTGAGCTAAACGTCCAAATATGATGCCTGATTATTATATACGATACAAATTAAAAAAGCAATACAAAATTAAACTTTTTATAATTATAATAGTAAACTATATATAGCAAAGCCGTCGGTAAACCGATGGCTTTGACTAAACATGATATTTATAATTTTTATAGATTAGGAATCATCTTCACAAGATATTTCTGAACAATCGTTACATCTTTTAAAGAAATTTTTCCATCCTCGTCAGCATCTGCGGCTGTTAATTGATCTGATGACAAACTTTCGAGTTTTGCAAGGTATTTTTGAATTTTTGTAGCATCTTTTAAAGATATTTTCTCGTCCTGATCGACATCGCCTTTAATAAAAGCATTGCATTTCCAACCAGCATAGAGTGTTGTATCAACAATAACGACATCTTTGCTAAAATCCCACATTGTCGTGCAATCAGAGTCTTTATACCAGCCTGTAAAAGTAAATCCATCCCTTGTTGGAGTTGTAGGAGCAGTAATTGTTTCATTGTAAACTCCTGTTTGATTAGCTACTGCTATACCTCCATTTGAATTAAATGTAATTGTATTCAACTTAGATTTGTCAATGAAACTAATTTGATTTTGTTGAGCATAAGTTTCAGCATAAGAACCTGTGGTTCCGTATATTACTAAATTTGGCGAACAACACTCAAATGCAGTATCATCAATATTTGTCACACTATTTGGAATTGTAATGCTTGTAAGCAGCGTACAAAACCCAAAAGTATCCTCCCCAATATTCTCAATACTACTTTGTATAATAACATCTTTTAGTGACGTGCAAAGTGAAAAAGCATCATTCCCCATACTAATCACGTTGCTTGGTATTATAATACTTGTGAGAGACGTACAATTATTAAAAGCGTCCTCCCCAATACTCGTTACATCACTTGGTATGTTAAGGCTTTTAAGTGATGTGCAATTATAAAAAGCACCATCTCCAATACTTGTTACTCTGTTTGGCAAAGTAGCACTTGTAAGCGATTTGCAATTATAAAATACATAATTACCAATACTTGTCACGCCGCTTGGTACAATAATACTTGTAAGTAATTTACAATTATAAAAAGCATGATCTCCTATGCTCCTCACATTATTTGACATGGTAATATTATCAAGTGATTCACATCCGTCAAAAGCAGCGGAACCAATATAAATCACACTATCTGGAATTGTAAGACTTGTCAATGATTGGCAATTACAAAAAGAATTAGCTCCAATGCTAGTCACAGTGTCAGGTATTTTTATTCTTAAAATTGATGTGTAATTTAAAAAAGCTTCATTTCCTATGCTTGTCACCGGATACCCACCAAGGTTGTTTGGAATTTCCAAATCCCTGAATTCCTGTCTATAGCCGGTAACAGAGGCTGAACCATTATTAATAACATAATATAATCCAGACCCTGAATCAAACAAACCATCCACGTTAATTGTATCAGCATGTGCTGTAACTGCAAAAATTGGAACAGACGTAATTAAGAGCACGAGAGTTACTATAATTGACATTGCCTTTATCTTTTTTAATTTCATGAATTTTTCCCCCACTATTTATATAATTAAATAATTTCCATTAATAACCACGTGCAATATTTTAACACTTTTAGTGAAAGAAAACAAGCGAATTCGGAATAATCATTACACCTTTTTGCATAAGTCAAAAGGCAAACGTAAATACGTTTGCCTTTTAAAATAATGTTAACTTGAATCCAATTTTAATTAAAAACATTTGTTATAAAAATAAATTCATTATCTTTATAATCACATAATATTCCATTTTCTTTGTTTACGCTTCCTTCAAGGATTTTCTCGCTGAGGGCATCTTCAATTCTCTGACGTATCGCACGGCGCAAAGGACGTGCACCATAGACATCGTCAAAGCCCTCCTTGGCAATTGCTTTAATAGCCTCCTCAGAAAACTCAACTGAAATATCAATTGCTTTCAGGCGCTTTTGTAAAGATACAAGCATTCTTTTTGCGATTTCTTCAATTTCCCGTTCGGTAAGCTTTTTAAAAACTATAATATCATCAACTCTGTTTAAAAACTCAGGGCGGAAAGCTTTTTTCAGTTCACCCATTACAGTTTCTTTAAGGCTTTCGAAGTCCTTCTTACTGCTACTGTCAGTAGAAAATCCGAGACTAGCTTGCTTATCGGTAATCAATCTTGCACCTGTATTTGATGTCATAATAATAATCGCATTGCGGAAATCAACTGTTCTGCCTGTAGAATCAGTAAGACGTCCGTCCTCAAGGATTTGAAGAAGCATATTAAAAACATCGGGATGCGCTTTTTCGATTTCATCAAAAAGCACCACCGAATATGGACGTCTGCGAACTTTTTCTGTTAGCTGACCGCCCTCATCATAGCCGACATAACCGGGAGGAGAGCCGACAAGCTTCGATACCGTATGCTTCTCCATATATTCAGACATATCCAGGCGGATCATAGCATTCTCATCGCCGAAAACAGCTTCTGCGAGTGCTTTGGAAAGCTCGGTTTTACCAACACCTGTTGGACCCAAGAAAATAAATGAGCCTACAGGGCGTTTAGGGTCTTTCAGCCCGACACGACCACGGCGAATAGCCTTAGCAATGCTTGTAACTGCTTCATTTTGACCGACCAGGCGTTCGTGAAGGATATCTTCCATTTTCAGAAGCCGCTGGCTCTCTTCTTCTGTAAGCTGTGTCACGGGAACGCCTGACCAGTTCGATACAATATCGGCAATGTTTTTGGCGGTTACTTCGCCGCTTAACTTTTCATTTTTATCTTGCCATTCTTTTTTGCGTTTTGACAGTTCTTCTTTGCTTTCTTTTTCTTCATCACGAAGTTTTGCGGCACGCTCAAAATCCTGAGCATTAACAGCCGCAGATTTTTCTTTTTGCAAATCTTTAAGCTTGTTCTCAAGCTCCTGAAGCTCATCAGGTGCCGTGTAAGCATTAAGACGGACACGTGATGCAGCTTCATCGATTAAATCGATGGCTTTATCAGGCAGAAAACGATCTGCAATATACCGTGAAGAAAGCTTAACGGCGGCATCAATTGCCTCATCGGTTATTTTAACTTTATGATGCGCCTCGTATCGGTCACGAAGTCCTTTTAAAATTTCTACAGCTTCTTCTTCTGTAGGTTCTCCAACATTTACAGGCTGAAAACGACGTTCTAATGCTGCATCCTTTTCAATATGCTTTCTATATTCGTTTACTGTCGTAGCTCCGATAACTTGGAAATCGCCTTTTGCAAGCGCTGGTTTTAAAATATTGGCAGCATCCGTAGAGCCCTCGGCGCTTCCTGCTCCGATAATTGTATGAAGCTCATCAATAAAGAGAACTATATTTCCTGCTGCGCTGACTTCTTCCATTGCTTTTTTGATTCGGTCTTCAAAATCTCCGCGATATTTTGTACCTGCAATCATGCCCGTTAAATCAAGCGAAATAATTCTCTTTCCTTTTAACAGCTCAGGGACTTCACCCGAAGCAATTTTCAGCGCCAATCCCTCTGCTACAGCAGTTTTACCGACACCAGGTTCACCGATAAGACAAGGATTATTCTTTGTACGGCGGCTTAAAATTTGAATAACTCTGTCAATTTCTTTTTGACGACCGATAACAGGATCGATTCCGCCTTTTGCGGCAATTTGAGTTAAATCACGCCCGAATTGTTCAAGAGTTTTCGTATTGCCTTTTTTGCCGTGTTTCGGTGGGATTTCCCCCATATTTTGGTCAAGCGGTATGTCTTCTGTATCGTGTTCGTCACCAAATTCGGAAGTAATTTTCTCAAACAATTCCTGACGCTTAATGCCAAGCTCCCCTAAAAAACGAACGGCATAGCTGTCGGCTTCCGATAACAACGCCAATAAAAGATGTTCGGTTCCCACATAATTATGACCGAGTTGTGCAGATTGCAGAACAGCAATTTGCAAAATTCGTTTTGAGCGCGGAGTAAAATCATCGGCTGTCAGGGTTGTTGTGCTTCCAGCACCGATTTTTGTGCGAATGAAATCTTCAATTTCCGCAGCAGTAGCGCCCAAATCTTGCAGTGCAATAGCACCAACGCCTGTATTTTCTTTTAAAATGCCAAGCAAAATATGCTCTGTGCCAATATATGTGTGTCCTAAATCTTGAGCAGATGTAATTGCTAAATTTAATGCTTTGTTTGCTTTTTCTGTAAATCCGTTAAACTGATACATACATGTACCTCCTTTTTACCGCTATTCAAAAGCTTTACTGAATATTAGCAAATTGTTCCCTTAAATATGTTGCACGAAGTTCATCTCGTTCTGTGGCAGCAAGCTTTTTACCGGCTCGCTTCATCATCATGGCAGGTTCTATTGAAGTCATAATTTTATAAATATTTACAAGATCTACATTTTCGTTTTGTAAAATACCTGAACCTAAAGCTACATTTGATAGAAGTGCAATGCCCTCCTGGTTTGTCATTAGACGAGCTGTTTTCAAAATGCCCACAGAACGATATATTCTGTCTTTAACTGCAAGGTTATTTAGCATATTTTCTCTCGCTGCCAGTTCTTGTGATATCAACTGCATGGAAATATTTTTTAAATTCTCAATAGCTTCCTTTTCTTTGATTCCCAAAGTCACCTGATTTGAAAGCTGAAATATTGCTCCTCTGGGCTCGCTGCCCTCACCGAAAAGTCCACGCATTGTAAGTCCTAATTTAGATAAGTTCTCGGCAATTCGCCCAATTGCTCTGTTTTCTGTAAGAGCAGGCAAATGCAGCATTATTGAGGCACGCATACCTGTACCCAAATTTGTGGGGCATTGAGTCAAAAAGCCCAATTTATTATCAAAAGCAAAATTCAGCGTAGTGCTTAACACATTATCAATTCTGTCCGCTTCTGCATAGGCTTTTTCAAAATCAAGCCCAGACATAATTACTTGAATGCGAATATGATCTTCCTCATTGACCATTATGCTGACAGTTTCGTCGCCACTTAGAAAAAGCCCACGGTTTTGCTGCTTTGATATAAACTCTGGGCTGCATAAATGGCGCTCAACAAGAGCAACAGCTTCCACCTCGTTTATTCGATCCAGCTCTATTAGTTTTAATTTACTTTCTTCTTGAAGTGCTGTTTTGACTTTTGAAAGTATCTCGCTCTGCTGTTCCGTATTTAGTCGACATGGGAACGGGTAATCTTTTAAGTTCCTTGCTAATCTTATTCTGGTGCTGATGACAATATCATTAACATTGTTCATTACAGATCACCTCGCTTAGTTTTCATTTCTTTGATTTCATCCCTGAGTTTTGCCGCCTGTTCAAAATCCTGTGCTTCAATAGCCTTTTGAAGTTGTATTTCAAAGTCTTGGATTTTGGCATTCAGGCTTTGCATCTCACTTGCTTCCTCGCTTATCTGCGGAACTTTTCCGTTATGAGATGTATTACCGTGAATTCGGTTAATTGAAGGTAAAAGTTCTTTATAAAACGTTTCATAGCATTGTGAACAACCGACTTTACCTGTATTTAATATGTCACGAAAAGTTGCCCCACACATTTTGCAAGAGGCAAGTCCTGAACGCTCAGGGAGGGCATTGCCGAAGAAGCTGCTTAACATATTGGAAAAACCAAATGAAAAATCAGAAAACAAATCTCCGTATCCCATTTTTTCGGCACATCCGCTGCAAAGATGATACTCTGTCAGCTCACCGTTTAATATTGTTTTTATCTGTGTTGTTGCATTTTTCTTTCCGCATGATTCACATAACATAATTTTCACCTCATTTTTTAAATTACCGTTTTCATATTTTGTTATTTTGTTTTGACTGTGACAAAAGCATATTTTTAAAGACTGACGCTCTCGCCGTATTTCTATACTCAATAGGCAATGACGAAAAAGAGCGATCAGATATAGCCACTTTCATAATTTTGGATATTTCTTGAGTAATTATTCCCTGACGCAAAATATTTTCAATAACTGACTCCGCAGTAGTATAATCGAGTGATATTCCCACAGAGTTAATAATATGCAAGAGAGCTACGTCTAAATCAACATTTAAGCGAGTTATTCGAATAAATCCTCCGCCGCCACGACGACTTTCAACCAGATAACCAAGCTCAGGAGTAAATCTTGAAGTAATTACATAATTTATTTGGCTTGGAACACACCCGAGCATGATAGCCAGCTCGTTTCTTTGAATTTCGGCATTTCCTTGTGATTCCTCCAACATAGAAAATATATACTCCGCCACTATATCGCTTATCTTCACTTTTATCACCTTATTGTCAATTAAGAATTAGAAATTTAGTCTTTGACTTTCTTTGACCTATAATTAAATTATAGCCCTATTTTTTAAAAAGTCAAGAGTTAATGTGAAAATTATTAAACATTTATTTCAGGGAACCCAACACCGAACGCAGTACCCAAAGAAAGACAAACCGTATCTTTATAATCGGAGAACCAAAGCGCCATTGCCGTTCCGTCGTGAATCAATGTAATTTTAACAGGCTGACGCAATTCGCTGGAACAATCCTCTTCCAGGATTTTTGCATAATGCTCACCAATAAGCGCAAGCTTACCGTATCCGCCCCTATCGCTATAAAGATTGTCACCTTTAACATAATTGGCTATGCTTATTACAATTTCGCTTCCAACTGCCCCTTCTTTTACCGCTTCCCTAAAAGTCTTTGCAACAGCATTCACAAGATATTGATGAAGCTGTATCGCTGATTTTTCACTTGTATCATAGCTATTCATATTTATCGATGAAATAGACGGAAGGGTTTGCACCCAAATGATTTCGCCGTCATTAAGTTTAACGATACTTCGCTTAATATTTGTTTGACCGAAATCCAATACGATATGAGTACCGTCGGAGCATTTGATTTTCTTAACGCAGCCCATCACACCAGCATAAGAAGGGTTATCAAATACTATGATATCATAGGGTTTTTCACCCACCAAAGAAAAAACATACTCTACTTGCTGTTTTAAGATTTTCCCTTGTACTCCTGTCGCCAAGCCTCCTGCCAGAACAACCGTTTTGATGTTTTTCCAATATTCCCAATGTTCATCTGTCCAATCAGAGCGGCAGGCACGGTTTTCAGGTTCTCCTAGTTTTAATGTAAGCAAAATCAGTCCAAGCCTATTTCCAAAATCTTTCATTATATCCATAGCAATTTTAGCAAGAGTGTTGTTTTTACCGTTTAACCAAATACCGAGATAACGAGCATAATCGACATCGTCAATCTTGCTTAAATCAACGATATCACTAATTTTGGAGTTTATTATTTCTTCAATAACCGCAGTTGTGCTAAAAATATCATAAGCGGTTTTTCCCTCAGCGTCATCATACACACCATAAACAGGAAGTTTATTCAGTACAACACGATTAACCGAACATTTAGATGTAAGAAATTCTTTGTCTGTACCCTCAATTTTTTCTAAAAAAGGATTCTTCATAGGCTTTCTTCCTTCTGAGGTGTATCCGAAATATCGGATACACCTATTTATTATTTAACTTCCCGCGCTTTCATATGCTTTAATGCCTTTTGTCCAAATAAAATAGGAAATCCCAAATAAAACAAGAGCAGCTATCACTGTTCCTCCAATGTTAAACAAAGGATTGTTCCCTGTTAAAAAATAATCAGCAGGATAAAACGCTGTAAAAGCAAATGGTAGAATATACGTAATAAAGTTTCTTACGAATGAGCTGTAAATTGTTGTCGGATACTTAGCAAAATCGTTTGTCATATATAACATATGAGTTATATCGCCGCTGCGCTTTGTCCAAAAGGCAATGGCTGACGTACCTATCTTCAAACTGGTAAAAATAAGCATTGCAAAAGGAACAGCAATAATAATCAACACATAGCGCATGGGGTCAGCAGGAATATGGAGCTTTTCAATAGCTGATGCTAACAAAATTATTCCTAGTATAATTTCACCGAAAGCATCAACCTGAAAATCTTCAATAATTACATGATAAAGAGGATTAACCGGTCTTATTAGATATTTATCAAATTCGCCTTTTCTTACATAAAAGTATCCAACCTTCCAAAGATTATCGGTCATTAAATGGTCTAACCCTTTTGGAATTAGAGAAAATCCGTAAATAAAAATTATCTCGTTAAAATTCCAACCCTTTAAATTTGGGATATTTGAAAAAATTATCCATAAGAATGCAATATTTATAATCTGATTCAAAAAGAAACCAACGGCACCGGTAAGAAAATCAATTTTATACTCCATAAGTTTTTTCATATTTTGACTTACAAAAATACGGTATAAACGCAATGTTTTAAGCATATCTTTAACCTCCCTGCACGCTGAGCCGTTTTATTGCGGCACGCCAGATTAGTCTTGAAATTGCCCACATGCAAAATACCCAAAAAATTTGCAAGCCAAAAGAAATTAAAAGCTGTGCCCCCTGATATTTCCCCATATAAATCATTACAGGAGTATAGCTTAACGAAGCAAAAGGCAGAAATTGCAAAACGTTTCTTAATCCTAAAGGCAGGAAAGCCAATGGAATCGTAGCACCTGAAAGAAAGCTAACAATAACTGATTTAAGAACGTTTGAACCCCAAAGATTTTTTAAAAAGAAAGCCAGAAAGCCATAACAAATGTTGAAATAGAATGAAACCAAATACGCAAATATCAGACTAATTATATATAGCAAAAATGTATAAGGCGAAAATTGAATTGCACCTGTAACGTAATAACGGTAACATTCAACACCAACAACAATTGGAACAAATACGAGCGATAGAAGAATTATTTTCTCACCAATTTCCTGAAACAGAAAGCTAATATCATAGCTTATAGGCTTAATCATTCTCATGGCAATGCTTCCGTCGGTTATCTCTTCACCTATTGCACCGCTGCTAGAGCTGTAAGTAAAATATCCCGACAAAAACGTGATAAACAGGTAAAGCACCATATCCTGCATTGTAAAGCCCATAAATGTTGGGTTCGGTGAGGATTCCATAACAGCACGCCAAACATAGTACATAATAAAACAATACAAGCTTTCGCCAATAAGAAAGCAAATGAAATTTGCGCGAAAAGCAATTAGACCCAGCATGCCTGAACGAGTAAACGGCTTATATTTTTTAATAAATTTATTCACCTGGACTCACCTCACGCTTGTAAAGCCGACGGATAATCTCCTCAATATCCGCATCTTTTACTGTAATATCATTAACATGAACCTTTGAAAGCGTATACGCAAGAATATCTTCAATCGGTATTTTTTCACTGTTAAAACGTACGTTAACAAGAGATT
>JAUZPX010000109.1 GCA_030705695.1 Bacillota bacterium | reverse complement strand
CTTTGCTCTTGTTACAGTTGTTTCGATTTTGCCTTTTTCTAAAAGAAACGTAACCAGTGCTCTGAGCATAGCCATTCTATGTGATGTCGCTCTGCCCAGCTTTCTTGTACCTGGCATTGTAATTCACTCCTTTACTTAGTATTAAAGGGATTATTCATCTTCCTTGCGGAGGTTAAAATTCAAGCTGTTAAGTTTATAAACAACTTCTTCCAAAGACTTGCGTCCTAAGTTTCTAACCTTCATCATATCGTCTTCAGACTTATTGATTAAATCTTCAACAGTGTTGATTCCAGCACGTTTTAAGCAGTTGAAAGAACGCACGGAGAGATCGAGCTCTTCAATGGTCATTTCAAGGATTTTTTCTTTGCCCTTATCGTCTTTCTCAACCATGATTTCTGTGCTGTAGCCATGATCTGACAAATCAACAAACAGATTCAAATGTTCTGTTAAGACTTTTGCAGCCAAAGAAACTGCTTCAAGTGCAGAAATTACGCCGTTAGTATAAACATCAAGCATGAGCTTGTCATAATCGGTAATTTGACCGACTCTTGTATTTTCTACGGTGTAATTCACTTTTTGAACAGGGGTATAGATAGAGTCAACCGGTAAAACACCGATAATATTATTACCTGCCAGAGCTTTATTGCGCTCTGCTGGAACATATCCTCTGCCCTTATCTAAAGTGATTTCCATGTTCAGCTTAGCGTCTTCGCCCAAAGTTGCAATATGCATTTCAGGGTTAAGAATCTCTACTTCGCTGTCACACTTAATAGATTCCGCCGTTACAACACACGGACCTACAGCACTTATTTCAACGGTTTTTGCACCATCGCTGTGAAGCTTGGCAGTTAAACCTTTAAGGTTAAGCACGATTTCCGTAACGTCTTCCTTAATGTTTGGAATTGTTGAAAACTCATGAAGAGCACCATCAATTTTTATAGATGTGACTGCTACGCCCTCAAGTGAGGACAGCAATACTCTTCTTAAGCTGTTTCCCAGTGTATTGCCAAAACCTCTTTCAAGAGGTTCTAATACGAACCTTCCGTAAGTACCGTCACTTGACAATTCTTCTGTTTCAATTTTTGGCTTTTCTATTTCAATCATTAGCGAACCTCCTATTTAACATGAAACGGTAACTAATACCGTTCTGCGAGTAACCTGCTTATTGCTCTGATTACTTGGAGTACAACTCAACGATTAGTGTTTCGTCAACAGTCAGCTCAATGTCTGCGCGCTCTGCAACAGAAAGAACTCTGCCTTCCAAAGCCTCGTTATTGACTTCAAGCCACTTCGGTACAGGACGTGCCGAATTGGAAGCGATAATGTTTTTAAATCTCTCAATACCTCTACTTTTTTCACCAAACGAAATAACTTCGCCAGGCTTGCAAAGGTATGATGGAATATCAACTTTCTTTCCATTAATTGTGAAGTGGCCGTGAGAAACAAACTGTCTTGCTTCTGCATGAGAAGAAGCCCAACCAAGTCTGTAAACAACATTATCAAGACGAGATTCAAGAATTGCAAGCAGTTGTTCACCGGTTTTGCCTTCCTTGCGCTCAGCCATCTCGTAATATTTTCTGAATTGGCTTTCTAAAACACCGTAATAACGCTTTGCCATCTGCTTTGCACGAAGCTGTAAGCCGTATTCCGATGTTTTTTTGCGTCCCTGACCATGTTGGCCTGGTGCATAGGATCTGCGGGAAATTCCGCATTTATCTGTATAGCAGCGTTCGCCCTTTAAGAAAAGCTTCATGCCTTCTCTGCGGCATTGTCTGCACACAGCGCCTGTATATCTTGCCATATTATGGATACACCTCCGGTTTCTTTTGTATTTTTATACGCGTCTTCTTTTTGGAGGACGGCAGCCGTTATGCGGGATTGGGGTAACGTCTTTAATCATGTTAACCTCAAGTCCTGCTGACTGCAATGCTCTGATTGCTGCTTCACGACCTGAACCCGGTCCTTTAACATAGACCTCAACCGATTTCAGACCATGCTCCATAGCAGCTTTTGCGGCAGTTTCTGCGGCAGATTGCGCTGCGAACGGAGTAGATTTCTTTGAACCTCTGAATCCGAGTTCACCGGCGCTTGCCCATGAAATGGCATTGCCTTGTGTATCGGTAATGGTTACGATTGTATTATTAAATGTGGACTGAATGTGTGCTGCTCCGCGCTCAATATTTTTACGCTCACGGCGGCGGCGCACAGTTGTTTTCTTTCCACCTTTTGGTGCTGGCATCAGCGAATCCCTCCTTTTAGATTATTTCTTCTTATTTGCCATCGTCTTACGTGGACCTTTACGTGTACGAGCGTTTGTTTTTGAACGTTGTCCTCTTACAGGTAAGCCTTTACGGTGGCGGATTCCACGATAGCAACCGATTTCAATGAGTCTTTTAATATCGAAAGCAATTTCACGACGAAGATCGCCTTCAACTTTACAATTACGGTCAATGTATTCTCTAAGCTTTGAAACATCATCTTCCGTTAAATCTCTGACACGTGTGTCAGGATTAACGCCTGTTCCTTTAATGATGTCGTCGGCAGTCTTTTTTCCGATACCGTAGATATAAGTTAAGCCAATTTCAACTCTTTTATCTCTCGGTAAATCAACACCTGCTATACGAGCCATGTGCGTTGCACCTCCATCATAATTTCTGTTTTGTAGTCATCTTAGCCTTGGCGTTGTTTGTGTTTGGGATTTTCGCAAATCACCATAACTTTGCCCTTGCGTTTGATTACTTTGCATTTTTCGCAAATTCTTTTGACAGAAGGTCTGACTTTCATTACGTAATCCTTCCTTTCAATTCGTGCAATTTCTTGCAGTAAAGTAAGAATTTCTTACTTACTGCGCCAAGTAATTCGTCCTCTTGTTAAGTCATATGGAGACATCTCCACGGTGACTTTATCACCCGGTAAAATACGAATAAAATTCATTCTGAGTTTTCCGGAAATATGGGCAAGGATCGTGTGCCCATTGGGAAGCTCTACCATAAACTGTGCGTTCGGCAGTGCTTCGGTGACTGTACCTTCTATTTCGATAACATCCTGTTTAGACATTCGTCATAACCTCCTCAGGCGGAAGAGCTGAAAATTCTCTGAGAGCTCTTCTTATTTCACGGTTGGTTTTCATTGAGTGTTCAGGTAAAACACTTGTTGTTAAAGCAATATGACCTGGATTTTTCTTCTTTGTCCGCTCAAGCGGCCTGTGCTTTCCGTCGCAGATAAAAATAAATCCGTCTTTAACGTCTGTCACAACAAAGAAACTTCCTTTATCTCGTCCTGCTTTTGCTAGGACAACAAGACCTTTCTTTAGTTCCATATGATCACCTGCTAATCTACGGAAGTCAAAATGACCGGACCGTCAGCGGTAATTGCAATGGAATTTTCAAAGTGAGCTGAAAGCTTCCCGTCAATTGTAACGGTGCTCCAGCCGTCTTGAAGCACTTTAACGCCATAAGAACCTTCGTTTACCATAGGCTCTATGGCAATAGTCATACCCGGTAACAGGCGCACACCTCGACCAGATGTGCCGAAATTAGGTACGCTGGGATCCTCGTGTAGCTTCGCGCCTACTCCGTGTCCGACGAAATCTCGGACTACCGAGTAACCGTGCGCTTCGGCATACTTTTGAACTGCAGAGCCAATATCACCCACACGGGCGTTGGCTTTTGCCTGTTCTATTCCCTGAAACAGGCTCTCTTTGGTTACGTCAAGTAAACGCTGAGCATCAGTACTGATTTTACCGCAGGGAAATGTCCAAGCGTTATCGCCATGGAATCCTTTGTAAAAGGCACCGATATCAATGCTTACAATGTCGCCCTCTTTGAGAATGCAGTTTTTTGACGGTATGCCATGAATGACCGTACTGTTGACAGAAATGCAGGCACTGTTAGGGAAACCGTTATACCCGAGAAATGAGGGAGTAGCTCCCTCTTTCTCGATGTATTTACGAACGATTTCATCTATCTCCAGGGTGGAAACACCCGGTTTGACTGCTTCACCGGCAAGCTTTAATGCTGTCGCTGAAATCTTGCCCGCATCCTTCATTTTTGAAAGCTCGCGTGACGTTTTTAAAACAACCATTTTACCGCCTCAATCAGGCTTCAAGTTGTTTTAAGAGCAGAGCCGTGGTATCCTCCACTTTTTCCTGCCCTTCCACCAGACTCAGTTTGCCTTGTTTCTCGTAATAGCTCTTTAAAGGCTCTGTTTCTGTATGGAAAACATCCAACCGTGCTTTTACTGTGTCAGGATGGTCATCCTTGCGTTGAATCAGGGTACCTGCGCATTTATCGCAAGTGCCTTCCTGTGTAGGAGCTTTATACTCCAGATGATAGGAAGCACCGCATTTTTCGCAGACACGGCGTCCAGACATTCTCTTAATGATCTTATCGTCAGATACTTCAATACTGATAACCTTATCGATCTTCACACCCATACTGTCCAGCGCCTCGGCTTGAGGAATGGTTCTTGGAAATCCGTCCAGAATAAATCCGTTTTCACAGTCACTTAGTGCCAAACGCTCTTTGATGATGCCGATAACGACTTCATCAGGAACGAGGGCTCCTGCGTCCATAAAGGATTTCGCCTTTTGACCCATTTCAGTGCCGCTTTTCAGCGCTTCACGGATAATATTACCCGTGGAAATTGCGGGAATATTCAGGCGGTCACAAATGACCTCTGCTTGAGTGCCTTTACCGGCACCCGGAGCACCTAAAAGAATAATATTCATAATCTTCATCTCTTTCACAAAATTAATCAAGGAAGCCTTTGTAATGTCTCATCATCATCTGGGATTCAAGCTGTTTAACTGTATCCAGCGCAACACCGACAAGAATGATGATGGAGGTTCCGCCCAAAGTCAAACGCTCGGACATACCGGTTAATCCAGTAAAGATAATCGGCATTAAAGCGATAAGTGCTAAGAACATAGAACCAATGAATGTGACTCTTGATAATACTTTTGCGATAAAGTCAGAAGTCGGCTTTCCAGGACGAATACCAGGAATAGTACCGTTATTCTGACGAAGATTATTGGCCATTTCAATCGGATTATACTGAATTGTCGTATAGAAGAACGCAAACATTATAATCAGGAAGAAATAAAGAACAGCATATACCCAGCTCTTTTGCGTAAACAGTGAGAAGAAGTTATACCAAAATCCACTCTTAACTTTCCAGAACAAATTAATTGTTGATGGAATTGATAAAATAGAGCTGGCAAAAATGATTGGCAAAACGCCGCCTAAAGCAACTTTAATCGGCAAGTGACTGCTCTGGCCGCCATACATTTTTCTTCCAACAACACGCTTTGCATATTGAACAGGAATGCGGCGTTCTGAGTCGTTCATGAATGTGATAACCCAGATAACTGCCAAGAAAATAATGGCAAACAGCGGAACGAAGAAATAGTAATTACCGCCGAGTTTCCAGTAACTGCCCATATCGCTTATAGTCATAGGCATTCTTGCTACGATACCGGCAAACAGCAAAATAGAAATTCCGTTTCCGATACCAAACTGATTGATCTGCTCGCCCAGCCACATCATTAAGGCTGTACCTGCAGTAAACGTAAAGATAATAACAAATGCTGAGAACCATCCGTTAAATCCGTTAGTAAACAAAACACAGGATGAATTTCTCAAATAAACATAATATGCAATACTTTGAATCAATCCTAAACCAACCGTTGTATAACGGGTGATAGCACCCAATTTCTTTCTGCCTTCCTCACCCTCTTTTGCTAAGCGCTCAAGAGCAGGAATGGCAACTGTCAACAATTGAATGATAATTGATGAGTTGATGTACGGTGTGATTCCCATTGCAAACAGCGTTGCATAAGAGAATGCACCACCAGAAAGCGTATTAAAGTAGCCAATAAGTGAATTACCGTTTACAGCAGAATTAGAG
>JAUZPX010000108.1 GCA_030705695.1 Bacillota bacterium | reverse complement strand
CAAACTGATTGACCAAAGAAGGTCCAATTTTTGTGATACGATTAAATTAAGCGGAAGGCCGAGAGCGTTCGAGCGCCCCCGGCCAGTAACCTACCGTTTATCTACGGGAGTAAATAAGCGACAGGTAATATAATTCTACATCACGATACGGGAGGATGCAAGGATGGAACACGAAGAGATGGTGCAGAAGATTACGGCGCTGGAAGGCAGCATGAAAACTGCATTTAATAAGATTGCTGATAATGAGAGCGACATAAAGGAACTTAGGTGCGACTATAAAATCCTCAACGAAATGAGCGCAAATATTCGTGTGCTTGCCAATAATACTGAAAATCTCAGCAATGAAGTCAAGGACGTAAAGGCAGAGGTGAAGGACTTGAAAGAGAAGCCAAACGCCGACATTGCTACACTCAAAACCGACGTAAAGGAACTGAAGGAAAAGCCAGCTAAACAGTGGGACGCACTAACAGCGGTAATTATAACCGCAATAGCTACCGGACTAATAACATTTGCAATTACAAAAGTATTAGGAGGATGATTATGAAACAACCTACACCAATATATCAATTCAATTTCAGCAATGTTCCATACAGTGACAATGTTCCGCCTGCTCCGGGTGAAACGATCAAAGAATCCGGCTGCGGAATTGTATCTTCAACCATGATGCTGAATGCGTTCGGGATAAAGGTAACAGTCCAGGAACTTGCTAAGTTGAGCATGGATCACCACTACCGGGTTGAATCCGGCACATCGTGGGCATTGTTCCCATTCATTGCAAAAACATACGATTTGCAAATGACACAGACGGATGATATGGCAACTGTAGAAAAAGCTTTGCAGAATGGTTCGCTGGTTATTTGTTCAATGGGGCCCGGCACGTTTACCAAGGGCGGGCACTTCATATTAGCATATGATTACGCTGGCGGAATGTTGTATTTCTGTGATCCGGCAAGTGCATTGAGGACCGGTAGGGCTTATTCACCCGAACTTGTCCAAAAGGAACATAAGGAATATTTTATCTTCAGCAAAAAGATTACACCTGCCAAAACGACACCGCAGGAGGCCGTTACGTTTGCAAAAGGCAAGATACTCACGGATGATGCAAAGTGGCTTAAAAAGGCTATGGTCGAGCCTGAAACATATCAGTTACTTGCAAACTTTAAAAACTATGTTGAGAAAGGCGGTAAATAATATGAAACAGAACAGACTTAAAAGTATAGCGGTTTGGGCAACATTGTTACCGATCCTGTTATTCATTGGCTCACAGTACGGACTATTCCAGTTTATCGGGCTTACAAAGGAAAGCTTCAGCGAATTATGGGGGCTCGTAATGGCTGCGCTTGCTGCGTTCGGAATTTTGAACAATCCTACGGACAAATCGACGTTCTGATCCGGGACCCTCCACCCGGAATGTACGAAATTGGCCCTTCCGTCTGACCAACGGAGGGGCTATTTTACTAATTAATTCGGGATAATCCGAAATATTTCGGTAAAATCCGAATTTTCCAGTAAAATGTTTCCGGGTGATAAATGTGTGGATAACTTACAAGAAACTAAGAAATATACTGGATTTGGCAGATATGCAGTTGAAGGAATTACACCATGGAGCGGGCATTTCAAACGATGCTATTGCAAAAATAAATAAGGATGAATACATTTCGATGAAGAACCTTGAAAAGATAGCAAGGTATCTCAAAAAGAACATTGGTGATATAATCGAATTAAAGTAAATTACGTGGGTGGATTATGAAATTTATTCAACGATGGTCGTATGGGCTGGCAAATGGTTTAATGCTGAGCATGAACGAATCTCATGCAAAAAGATATACTTATTATTTTGGACTTCAAGTGTGGATAGGCGGAGCCGTAAAGATTACTGTGCTATTACTTACAGCGGCATTGCTCAACTGCTTGGCCCCTGCAATTGCTATTTTTATATCTTTTGCAGTTCTCCGCACATATGCGGGCGGATTTCACATGGACACTTATGGGAGATGTATAGCTTCTTCCATGATTTTGTTTATGGCTTCAGCAGTTTTTATTCAATATGAAGTATGCCACTTGCAAACCTATCCATTATTGATACTGGCTATAATAAGCGCTTCAGTATCTTTTTATTGTATTTCAAAATATTGCCCCGTTGACCATAAAAATAAGCCAGTTGAAGATGCTGATAAGCCAAGGCTAAAACATATTGCATTAACAACGGTGGCGGCTGAATTTTTTATTGCAATAATTCTTTTGTTCTTTCGTGATAAATTATTTTCGTTAGGCATAATTTTTGGAATAATTCTCGAAATATCAAGTATAATTCCAGCGGGACAAAAATTTTATTCCAGGTTTATAGGAAATTAAAAGAAATGCGTTGACCCCGACGTGACCCGGACAAGCAAACAAAACGCAATTATCACTGACAACGACAGACAACAAAGAAAAGCCGGGGGAACGCTTGATAAAACTGCGTAATGCCCGACTTTTAGGTGCTGTGAGGAATGGCGTAAATCGCATTGTACACTGACTCTGGATCAGTCTGTGAGGGTTCGAATCCTTCTTCCGCAGCCAAGGCTTTTCAAGACTTTAGCAAAAGTGTTCTGACCCCGATTTGACCCCATGGTAATTTATGGATGAAAGGTACAAATTGATTTTCTGGGTTGGAGCGCTTTTCTTTTTGTCCAAGTGAGTATAAATCTTCATGGTAATATCGGGCGATTCATGGCCTAGCAAGTACTGAGCCTGGAGCATATCCACTCCTGCATAATAAAGCATGGTCGCAAATGTATGGCGCAAAAAATGTGAAGTGATCTTGCGGAAAGCAATAACCTCAGAACTTCCTCCTGCGGCCCGATTGCACTTTTTCCAAATGGAGTCCCACATGCACCGGTATGCTGCCTGAGTCATTAAGCCTTCTTTCTTTTCACCTTGGAATAGATAAATGCCTTTAACCGTTTTAACATATTCATCCAAAACAGTTTTAAGTTTATCCACTATTTCAATGTCTCTGTTCCCGGCGGCTGACTTGGGCCAATTTTGCAGTTCGGTTTTATTGCCTTTAAAAACCGTTGTTTTCCTTATTTTAATAACACCACCTTTTATATCATTCTTGGTCAGCGCCAATATTTCGCCGCAGCGTGGGCCTGCATATAATCCAATATAAACGAATGCTTTTTGTTTTAAAGTGAGGTTTGCTTTTTCGACTATTTCCATTTCCGTATCTGTTAGCGGCTCTCTCACTTCTTTCTCGAATTCGGTTACTTTAAGCTTTTTTGCTGGATTTTTTACGAGGTAATCATTTTCGATAGCCAGATCCATCATTTGTTTTAGTGTAAGCCGTATAATTTCCTGAGTGCGTGTCAGGCCTTCTTTTCCCTTCCGGTTAAGCAGCCCCTGCAAATTCATGGGCTTAATGTCTTTAAGGCGCATATGACCAATTTCCGGAATGATATGATTATCTATAGCAGTCTTATACATTGCCGCTGTTTTATAGCCTTTCCCATCAATATAATTGTTGTACCATAAATTTGCCCACTGTCCTAAAGTGATTTTATCGTCCTCAATAAACTCCCCTGTAACAATGTTGACATTTAAATCGAGCATTTTCTTTTCGAGTTCTTTTTCTGAATGCGCATAAACATATTTCCTTTTTTCCTTTCCATCTTTGTCGTAACCAATGAATTTAGAAGCCCTTATTCTACCATCCTTTCTGGCTTTATGCTTTTGCGATTGCATTGCAAGCACCTCCCTAAACTGTAAAAATTAATTAATATTTTCCATTCCAAGTCTTTACAATGGAACATTATTATGATAGCATATTACACGTAGAGTGTAAATACAGATAATTTGTGACAGGGGGTAAAATTTTATGTGCTTTGATTTTTCCATGAACGAACTCTTCGTTTCGATACCTGAGGAAGCATGTCTGCTGATGCTATGTTTATCGTTTATGGGTGCGTTTCAGTTTATAAGAATTGCAAAAAATGCGGTAATCCCGGCTTTATTTACGATTTTCGTTCCTTCTGTTGCAAGCAATGTTATGCGATATTTCTTGAAATTAGATCCTATTTTGATTCTTCCGGTTTTTATTGTAATATACACAGCTACGTTTTTATCTGCTTATCGAATTAAGGGGACCATGCAAATACTAAAAGTAATCGCATTCACTCTATTAGGGGTTGCGATTAACATTATCCTTGAAATGGCTTGCCAAGGACTTATTACGGCGGGGGCCGGTCTTAAAACAGCAGATTTAAATGATAATATTTTGTTAAATACAGTAATGGCCTTGCCGATACGCATATTGGAGTTTTCGTTCGTTTGCTTTTGGATATACAAATATAACGACAAGGATAAGGACAAGGACAAAATTAGCTTATATGGCATCATAAAAGAAACCAAAATTGCGCTTTATGGGACCTCGTTCCTGCTAACGTTTTTTATAGGGTACATAGTTGTATTTAGCAAGCTATTAATTATTGATGGGCAGCTTGCGACATTGAGCATCTCACTACTGGCAAAAGTAACCATGCTGACTGGAATCTTGATTACTCCCATAATATCAATAACGGCGTTGTTTACAATATTGTATAATGCCAAACTCAAAGATATTGAACAAAAAATTCGTGATAGCGAAACGGTCAAAACATTAGTTTCTATTGCTGAATCATATGCAATATCTGAAAAATATGATAAACTAGAATGTGTATTGAATGATATGAAAAAATTGTAGAAAGGGGGATGGATTAGTATGAAAAAGTTTATATCAAAAGCGTTGAGTTCCACGGCGAAATCCGCAGCGAATGTTACATCAATGTTTCTGTTTTATCAGCCGAAGGCTCCCAAAAAAATCTAGGCAGTAATTACATACATAAAAAAAGAACCGTACGAGGTTCTTTTTTTATTATAAAGTAATAGTTATTTTCCCATTTTGCAATTGTTCTTTCGTAATTCCGTTTTTATATATCTTATACGCAAATTCTAAATATTCCTGGCTGTCTGGAGAGTTGATCCAATCTCTTAATTCTTTTGAGTATAACAAAAATGCAGGACTTGATATAGGTATATGCTTTATGTTTTTAATATCATCTGCGTAAAAATATTCCGGTTCTACGCCTTGCGATTCAGCAATGTAACTCAATATTGATGGTATTGGTTCATCAAGTCCATTTTCGTAACGTTCCAGAACAACTTTGCTAACATTAGTCAATTTGGAAAATTCATCTAGCGAAAGGTCGCCTCTAAGTTCAATAAGACGTTCTTTTTTAAACTTGGCTTTTGATATTATCGGATTATCTGACTTCCCAAGTAAATAGTCAGCAGATACTCCAAATAGATTTGCCAGATCCGCAACTATTTGATAGTCCGGTACTCTTCCGCTACGTTCATACATGCCGATTGTTGAAGTTGACAAACCTAACTTATTGCCAACGTCATTAAGCGTTAATTTTGATTTTTTCCTCAGTTCTCTTAATCGTTCAGGAAACATATTAATAATCCCCTTAAACATAATATTAGTTATATTTTACACTATGCGTGTAAAAATGCAAGAGAAATATTCGTAAAAGTTATAATTCTTACGAAAAACGGAGTTAGAGCAAAATAACCTTGTCCAAAATAGCACGCTGCGTGTAAAAAGTGGATTGCCAACGTTTACATTATTACACGCACAGTATAAAATTATACTCATAGTACAAAAGAAATACGTGAGGTGAAACACAAATATGGTTAGAACTAATCCCTTCAAAAGACTTCGAATAAAAGCAGACATAGAATCCATTCAAGAAGCTAAAGATGCCCTACAAATCAGCCAAAGCATGCTATACGGAATCGAATCCGGTAAAAAGGTTCCCGGCCGCGATTTGTGCCTGGCAATGGCAAAAATCTACAAATGCACAATCGAAGAGGTTTACAAGGCAGTTGAGCACAACAAGAAAGCTGGTAAGGTGTCATGACTGAATACATATCGGTGGCGCAAATGGCAACAAAGCTTAACATAAGCCGCGAACTTGCATATGACCTTATTCACGCAGAAGGTTTCCCACTTACCAAATTAGGTAGGATCGTGCGCATACCGGTTGACAAGCTTGAAAAATGGCTTGAAAAAAGAACCGGAGAACACTACGCATGAATTGGTGCATAGCTTGTCCGCCCTATCTTAGCCCATCTT
>JAUZPX010000107.1 GCA_030705695.1 Bacillota bacterium | reverse complement strand
CTGTGGGCAATATTATAAATATCTCCGCCGAATTGCTTTAAAGCAATTGCACATAGCGCAATAAAAGCACAAATAATCAACTGAAATAAAATAAGTGTTTGCTTCGGTTCATTACTAGCGGATTTTCTTGGCTTTACTAGCTTATCGTTTAGCTCTTCCCTGTTTGTGTTGTCTTCACTTTTGTTTTCATTCTCGTACTCATAGTTATGCAAAAAATCGTCACGGAACTGCGGCGTTGAAATTTCCTGCCATCCCTCATTATATTCAATGTTGTTTTCTCTTTCATCCTGCATATATTTTCACCTCGGTCATTCATATGCAGAAAATAGGACAAAGATACCGAGAATCAAACAAAAGAAAATAACAATCAGCTCTTTTTTGTTATCTCAATAGACAAAATGCCCGGAATCCACATCCGGACAATTAGTCTTTATTTGGAAATTTTATTTACTTTGTAAATATTCGTCAATTGCTTTTGCAGCTTTACGACCAGCACCCATCGCCAAAATTACTGTTGCGGCACCTGTTACAGCATCTCCGCCTGCATATACTCCTTCTCTTGTTGTTTGCATCGATTCCTCATTAACAACAAGACAACCGTATTTATTAGCTTCTATCCCCTTGGTTGTGGTGCGAATAAGCGGATTTGGCGTATTTCCGATTGCAACAATAGCTACATCAATATCGATTGTGAAATTGGAACCTTCTTTAACAATCGGTCTGCATCTGCCTGATTCATCGGGCTTGCCAAGTTCCATTTCAACGCATTCAATTTTCTCGACTCTGCCATCTTTATCGCCGTGGATAGCAACAGGATTTGTAAGAAGTTTAAAAATGATTCCCTCTTCTTTTGCATGCTCAATTTCTTCTAAACGGGCAGGCATTTCCTTTTCGGAACGACGATAGATTATGTATACGTTTTCAGCACCGAGACGCTTTGCACTTCTTGCGGCATCCATCGCAACGTTTCCGCCACCGATGATTGCTGCATTTTTAGGTTTTATAATGCATGTATCGTAATCGTCAAGATAAGCTTTCATCAAATTAATTCTTGTGAGGAACTCGTTAGCTGAATATACACCTATAAGTCCTTCACCGGGGATATTTAAAAATCCTGGCAGACCTGCACCGGTCCCAACAAATACTGCATCAAATCCTGATTCAAATAGCTCATCAACAGACAATACTTTTCCAATAACCATATTTGTTTCAATTTTTACACCGAGATTTTTAAGCATATCTATTTCTTTTTGCACAATTTCTTTTGGAAGTCTGAATTCAGGGATTCCGTACATTAATACGCCGCCTGCTGTATGAAAAGCTTCAAAAACAGTGACGTCATAATTTAGTTTTGCAAGATCACCTGCACACGTCAGCCCTGCAGGACCTGCACCAACAATAGCAACTTTTCGTCCGTTGCTTTCAGCTTTTTTTACAGAACCCTTGAAGTTTTTCATATGATAATCGGCAACAAAACGCTCAAGACGTCCAATAGCGACGCTTTCGCCTTTAATACCACGAACGCACTTTTCTTCGCATTGAGTTTCCTGAGGACAAACTCTGCCGCAAACAGCAGGCAACGAATTTGCAGAGGAAAGCACTTCATAAGCGCCTGCAAAATCTCCTTTTGCCACAAGAGAAATAAATTCAGGAATCGGAACATTTACAGGGCAGCCGTTAACACAAGGTCTATTTTTGCAGTTTAAGCAACGCTGAGCTTCTGAAACAGCCATTTCTTCAGTATAACCCAAAGAAACTTCTTCAAAGTTTTTATTTCTTATATTAGGCTCCTGTTCGGGCATTGCAGTTTTTTTCAAAGCCATATTAGGCATTTTAATCTCCTCTTTTCAGATCACTTATTAATTTTGTTTAACAGGCGGCAATCGTCTGAATGCATTTCTCTGTATTCAATGTCTTTGTAAGTAGTTGAACGTCTCATCGCTTCGTCAAAATCCACGAGATGCCCGTCAAAGTCAGGCCCGTCGATGCAGGCAAACTTTGTTTCACCGTCTACAGTCAGTCGGCATCCGCCGCACATTCCCGTTCCGTCTACCATAATCGTGTTCATGCTGATTATTGTTTTAATATTATATGGTCTTGTAAGCTCAGCAACGGCTTTCATCATCGGAAGCGGTCCGATAGCAATAACAAGGTCGTAATCAGCACCGTTTTCAATGTTTTCTTTAAGTGCATTCGTGACAAAGCCTTTGTTTCCGTTTGAGCCGTCATCCGTCATTACAGTGAGTTTATCACAAACGTCTTTCATTTCCTGCTCTAAAATTATTAAATCTGTATTGCGAAAGCCTGCAATCATATCAACTTTTGCTCCTGCAATATGCAGAGCCTTAGCCTGCGGAAACGCAATCGCACAGCCTGTTCCGCCGCCAATAACAGCAACTTTCTTATAGCCGTCAAGCTCAGAAGCTTTTCCCAAAGGACCCACAAAATCAAGAATACTGTCGCCCTTTTCAAGATTATTGAGAAGCATTGTCGTTTTACCTACGATTTGAATAATAATCGTAACTGTTCCGTTTTCTTTATCAGAATCGGAAATCGTAAGCGGAATGCGCTCGCCTTTCTCATCTACACGCAAAATAATGAACTGCCCTGGAGCAGCTTTTTTCGCAATCAAAGGCGCATCAATAACCATTTTAATTGTTGTCGGATTTAAAACCTGTTTGTCAACTATTTTAAACATAATCAATCCTCTTTTATAAAATATATTTTAATTTAACTTTTCTTTTTTCTTTTCAAGCTGAATATAAAAAGGCAAATTAACATTGCCAAAATGCAACCGCAAAAATCGATAAGAACATCTCGCTCATCAGAGCTTCTTCCTGGAACAAAACGCTGTATGCACTCATCAATCGAAGGGATTAAAATAAAGAAAAACAACGGCATATAGATGTTTTTTGTAGGCTTTTGATATGAATTAATCATATTCATAAATAAAACACCCAAAACAAAATACTCGGAGAAATGTCCGAGTTTTCTCACAAAAAAGCTCGTCACTGTAATATGCAAACCAATAAAATTCACAACAGATTGCATTACAGAAAGAAGCGTTCCGCTTTCATGAGAAGAAATAGTACTGTTTAAGAATGACTGCGAAAAAATAAAAAGAGTCCACATAACCGTGACAAAAGCTAGAATTATTTTTCTCTTCTTGCTATGTGCAGAAGCTCTCCCCATTTTACATCACACCCTTTCTTACCATATCTATTTTAATAATGTATTTGCCTGTTGTCAATTAATTCTTGCATTTAAATAGAGTTTTTGTATAATTAAATAAGCTATGAGAAAGGACGTGAAACTTTTTATGATTAATTCTGATATCGCTATCATAGGTGGCGGTGCGTCAGGTTTGCTTTGTGGCATTGCGGCTGCACGAAAAAATAAGAACAAAAAAATCATTATTATCGAAAAAGAATCACGGGTCGGAAAAAAACTGTTGGCAACAGGAAACGGAAGGTGCAATCTTACAAATACAACGATTTCCGAAAATAATTATTCAGGTTCTTTTTCAAGTGAAATAAATAATACTTTTAGCGAATTTACATCGGATTATATAATCAAATATTTTGAATCAATTGGGATTATATGCAAAGCTGATTCGGAAGGTCGGGTTTATCCGCTTTCTGATCAAGCTTCATCTGTACTTGACTTAATAAGAACAGAGCTTTTGCATTTAAATGTTGAAGAACATTGCACAATGACTGTTAAGTCAATTACAAATAGAAATAATATTTTTCAAATTAATTGCGGTGAAACAACATTTACAGCAAAAAAGATTGTTATTGCTTCAGGCGGAAAATCGACTCCAAACCTCGGTTCTGACGGTAGTGGATTTATGCTTTTAAAGCAACTCGGAATACGTGTAAATCCGACATATCCAGGGCTTGCTCCGATAAAATGCAGTGAATCATATTTGAAATCCTTAAAAGGAGTTCGCTGCAAATGCGAAGTTAATTTGATTGCCGACAATAAAATAATTAAAAAAGAAAAAGGAGAGCTTCAGTTTACTGAAAACGCTCTCTCAGGTATTTGTATATATAATTTGTCATGCTTTATTAATGAGTTATTAACTAAAAAAACAGTTAATGGAGAAAAGAAAGAAGCAATCTATATTTCAGTTGACCTATTCCCCGATTTTTCAGAAGATCAACTCTCAAAGTTTCTAAACGAAAGACTTAAAAAATTCCCGAATTTCACACTTGAAAATTATTTAACAGGAGTAATAAACAAACGGCTTCATTCCGTTGTTTTTAAACAGCTTAATATTCAGTCTTATGAGCAGATTAACGCAGATAAAATAGCTGGTTTATTAAAAAAGTGGCGGTTTACACCGATAAAAATTTCTGATTATTTTGCTTCACAGGTAACTTGCGGAGGAGTTGGTTCTGATGAAATCAATCCGAAAACAATGGAATCTAAAAAGGTGAAGAATTTATATATTATCGGAGAAGCAGTTGATATTAACGGTGACTGCGGAGGTTACAATCTACACTGGGCGTTTTCAAGCGGAATTTTGGCAGGAGAAAATTTATGATAAGAATAAACGAAGTAGCACTTCCTCTAAATTATAATGATAACTTAATTCGCAGCATTACGGTAAAAACACTGAACATCGATGAGAAAAACCTTAAAAGCGTGTCTATGTTCCGCAGAAGTATTGACGCACGAAAGAAAAACGATATTCATTTTATTGCAACTCTTGATATTGAAACCTTTGACGATGAAACACAAGTAGTTACAAAATGCAGAAATGCAAAAGTTAATATTACTTCAACTTATGAATATAAAATTCCAGAAATCAGGAAGCTAAGTCAGCGGCCTGTTATTATCGGAGCAGGTCCTGCAGGCTTGTTTGCTGCTCTTATTTTAGCTGAAAGCGGAAATCCTCCGCTAGTAATTGAGCGCGGCAGCGATGTCTATACAAGGCAAAAAGATATTGAAGAGTTTCAGAAAACATCAGTCTTAAACACCGAAAGCAACATTCAGTTTGGTGAAGGCGGCGCAGGAACTTTTTCCGACGGTAAACTAAACACTGGTACAAAAGATCCGAGAGCAAGAAAAGTTCTTTCAGAGCTTGCCGATTGCGGAGCACCAAAGGAAATTCTATATAATGCAAAACCTCATGTCGGAACAGATTATTTGATTCAAACTGTTTTTAATCTAAGAAATAAAATTATATCACTTGGCGGCGAATTTCTCTTTAATACTAAATTTTCAGGCATAATTGTTAAAAACGAAAGAATCGTCGGTATAAAAGTAATAAAATCAAATGGCAATACCGAAAATCTTGATGCGGATAACGTTATATTATCAATCGGTCACAGCGCAAGAGATACTTTCGAAATGCTGTATAATTCTGGTATTATATTTGAACAAAAGAGTTTTTCTGTTGGCACAAGAATTGAGCATCTGCGTGAAAAAATTAATATTTCGCAATTTGGCAAATTTTATAATCATCCTGCTCTCGGAGCGGCAGATTATAAAATAAATGTCAATTTACCAAACGGACGAGGTGTCTATACATTTTGCATGTGCCCAGGAGGTACAGTTGTTGCGGCAGCAAGTGAAGAAAATCATTTAGTTATTAACGGAATGAGTGAATTTGCAAGAAACGCAATCAATTCAAATTCCGCTTTGCTTGTTTCTGTTACACCAAACGACTTTGGCAACACTCATCCATTGGCAGGCGTTGAATTTCAAAGGAAAATTGAAGCAAAAGCATTTACTCTTGGTGAGGGAAATTATAAAGCACCTGTTCAGCGTGTTGAGGATTTCTTAAAAGGACAAAAAACAAAAGCATTCGGGGAAGTTCTCCCAAGCTATATTCCCGGTGTTACTATGGCAAATTTGTCGGAATGTTTGCCAAAGTTTGTTACGGATTCTATGCGCCAAGCATTACCTTTTCTTGAACGCAAATTAAAAGGATTCTTAAATCCTGACGCTATCTTAACAGGAGTTGAAACAAGAAGCTCGTCACCTGTAAGAATTTTAAGAAATGAGCAAATGGAATCAGTTTCTCTTAGCGGTTTATATCCCTGCGGTGAAGGAGCAGGCTATGCTGGAGGTATAGTTTCCGCTGCTGTTGACGGAATAAAAGTTGCCGAAAACATATTAAAAAAATAAATATATTCAGATTAATAAAGAAGTGAACTGCATACCATAAAATTTTATGGTATGCAGTTCAAATTTATTATAAACTAAACAAATACTGCATCATT
>JAUZPX010000106.1 GCA_030705695.1 Bacillota bacterium | reverse complement strand
GGCGGTATCCAAATTAGCTAAAGAAGCCTTTGAGTAAGTAATATTTTTATTTGTGTCAGATAAATAGTAATTTGCTTGGCTAAGCTCCGTTAGGAGAGCCGTTTTATTTGTATTTGGGGCTATATTACTTAAATATAAAGTTGGGACATATACTGTTCCATATTGACTTTGGACAGTGTTAATTCTCCAAATTGATCCGTCAGTTCTAGTTACAAACGGCATGCGAACATTAACGATATTTGTCAGAATCGGAGTACCTGAAATATACAACGTAGAATTTGAAGAATTAGTTGATGGAAAACTGACATAATTTCCTTTGCTATCGAAATATCCGTTGTCTGCATATGACCCGTTATTTGAATATGAACCGAAGTCAGTGCCGACTTTTCTAAGATTTTTTACTCCGGCAGACGTAATACTATCAAAGAGCCAAACATTGTTTGAAGAGTCTGCATAGCTATTGCCGTGGGCAGCCTTGATAGTTGTGTCAAGGACTTTTATATTATTTATATTATAAGTAGAGCCGTCGGTTTTAATTAAATATCCATCACGGAAGTTTGCAACATTATCAGCTTGTTTAGATGGTGACGTAATTGAAATATTACCATATGAGTTGTTATATACGTTATAAATCCAATATTCATTATTTGTTGTGATGTAATTGATTCCATTGTATTGTGCTACATTGTCCGCAATTTTTTGCGGAGTTGTAATGGAACAGGAAGTGGGTGGATATGAATTTAAGTATTTATATTGATACATTATGTAATAAAACGAACCGCTATTTGTTAAATATGTATTTTTATCAATCTTTGAGACGTTATCTGCTATTTTAACAAACGCATTTGTGGTTTTTTGCGAAGTCACATCGGCTCTTTGCCATAATGTATTGTCTGTTTTCAAAATGATAGTTCCAATATTGGTGTTATAACAGTCAGAAATTCGCGCAAAGTCTTTAACGTCTGACTGAGGGGCGGTGGCGGTATAAAGATCAATCAATGTACCATTTGAAGTAAGTGCGTAATGACCGTCGTATTTTACCACATTGTCGGAAATTTTTCTTGTGTTTTTCCATGTGTTTTTCCATAACATGTTGTTGTTATCCAATATGAGTTGATAACTGTTTTTCATTTGATCATCAAAAGTATAACAACCTTCATAATTAGAATCAAACAGAAAACTTTTTACATTTGTAGCAAGCAACTGAGGAGCATTTGGATTCTGACTAGTATTTTGCCATAAGTTTCCGCATTGAAGGAATAAATTAGGGGTTCCTGTTGTTGGGTTGAAAAGCGGCTGTTGTGCTGGAATTGTGCCAAGCGGTTGATCCGGATTGGCCGGATTGATTGCATGAACAGTAACATTAAAAGATTTTGTTGCAGTCGTACCATTAAAATGTAGTGTAATTGTTACTGTACCAGGTGATATTCCCGTTACGGTATCAAGATAATCAGACATAGGATAATCATAATTTTTTTGAACAGTTGCAATACTCGTGTCACTGCTCGTGAGAGTATAGCTTGAAAGCGGATTCTGAGGCGTCAAGGAAGGGAAATTACCGTCAAGTAAGCCCTTCAGTTTTTGTGCAATTTCATAAGTTACTCCTACATTAAGGTCAATATCGCTGTATCTTAGCAAAGCAATTTGATCCGGTAAGGAAACACCAGATTCAAGTAGTGTCAAATAAGATAAATTATTCATGTTTTGAATACATGAAACATCTTTTATGCCACTGTCACCAGTCAATTCCAAATGAGTTAGTTTTGTTAATTTCGAAAGAGGAGAAATATCAGTAACAAGAGGACAATCAATTAGTTTCATTGTAGCAAGCTGATTAACATTTCCAAAAGAAGAAATATCAGAAAGTTTACTTAATCCCTCAATATCTAAGTTGTTGAGTTTTGTGAGTGTTGATAAAGTATTTATATTGCTTAGACTGTTGTTACCAGTAATGGTTAAATCAGTAAGTCCGTTTCCGGAGCCAAAATTAAGCTGTTGAAGATTAGGCTGAGATATAATGTTTATATTTGTTAAACTTGTTAGTCCGGATAATGAAAGAGTTTTAAGATTTTCTGACATTCCGAGATCAATTCTGTTTAAGGAAGATAAACCAGTTAAAGTTACATCGGTTAAGCTGGAATTGTGATCTAATAATAATTGTTGTAGATTAGCAAGTCTGCTGTCAAAATTTATACTGGTAACATTGCAATTTGCTAGGTTGAGAAACTGTAAGTTTTTCAAATTTGCTAATGCACTGACATCCTTTAATTTTGCATTATTTGTTAGGTCAATTTCAGCTATCTTATCATATTGAGCCAAAGATGATACATCAGAAATGTTATCTCCGTTTAGGCAGAGATTAAAAGGAACATTCGGAAATTGAAACTGCGAAATATCAGTAATATTATCATTGTTTAGATAAAGAGTTTGAAGGCCTATAAGTTTTGCAAAAGAAGCAGTTTTGTTCAGTGTCGTATTGCCGGATAAGTCAAGTTGCTGCAGTTTTGTAAGGCCTAAAATTGGAGTTAAGTCGGTGATATTATTATTAGGCAGATACAGACAAAGCAAATTTGTGGCATATTCCATTCCGGAAAGATTTGTAATGTTGGAATTATTCAGATAGTATAGCATAGTTTGTGATGCCATTTCAGATTTTGTTATATAGCCGTCGTTGTTACTGTCAACACCGCTTTTTACAAGTGCATTAAAAAGATTTTGGTCGGGAAAAGTTATAACATCAGTAGGAATACTTGCTGCATAAGCAGACAGTGGTAAAGATAAAAAGGAAATTAAACAAACAAGTAGAAAAGATAGGATTTTTTTATGCTTTGAAAATACTTTCATGCCGTCACCTCGTAAGTATATTTATACAAATAGTAATTATAAAACTATGATGAGTGAAAGTCAATAACATGCTAATAAATTAAGAATATAAAAAACTACTTTTAATTCAAAAAAGCAGACAAGACGTAATCTTGCCTGCTTTAGTTTTTGCTATTTACATTTATTACATTCAAATATTTTCCGTAAAGTTAATTTTTAATATTCTATTTTGGTGAAAAGTAAAAGACAGTAGAGAAATATACCGCTAAAAATGCAATTAAAACAATTATACCGATAATTTTTTGATACATCGATTTTTCAGGTTGTTCCGATATTTGCTGTACTGCAACTGCTGACTTTTGATAAGATAAAAGTCTTCCGCATTTTTGGCAATAGATTGATTCGTCATTGTTTTGAAAATTACACTTTGCGCATTGTTTCATTTCTTTGCCCCCTTTTTCCGAATTATACCACCTGTGGGAGGAATTCGCAAGATTTAATTTTAGCAATGGTTTTCATATGAAAAAGCACCTTCCTTTTGGATGGTGCTTTGCTTAAAACTAGAGATTTAAAAAATTACAGTTGTTTAAATAAGTGCTGCATGTAATTTGCAAAATGATAAAACACAATTCCTGGTTCTGAAAGATCGGGCTGCCAGCGTTTTACCCATTCAAGAGAAACCGTGATGTCGCTATTTCCTTCATTAAGTGCTTTCAGTGCGTCAAGCACAGGCACATCGCCATAGCCCATCATTCGGTATTCGATTTTTCCGCCGCTTATGGCCGAGTCTTTAACATGCACATATTTTACAAGACCGCTGAGGTTTTTTGCTGTTTCTTCTGCCGATTCGTGGAAAAAGCGATAGGGGTGATGAACATCCCACAAAACGAAAGCATTTTCTCTGTCGACTTCTTTTATGAAATCGGCAAGGACTTTTGAATCGGAAAAAACGCCGTTTGTTTCCAAAAGAGGAAACACGTTTTTATCAGCTGCGTAATCGAGAATTTCACGGTAGGTATCACGCATTTGTTCAAAGTCTGCATTATTTTCGGGCTCGGGTTTGTTTGTGCCCATTATGCGTACATTCGGACAAGCAAGCTTTGCCGCCAAGTCAATATAATCCTTGGCTTCCTGAATGTTCTCGGCTTTATGAGCAGCGTCTGCAAGAGTTACGCCGCTTGTCAGCATAGTTATGGTCATATTGGCTTTTTTCAGCTTTTCAATTGTAGAATCTATATGATTGGGCAGAAAGATATCTGCCTTCGGAGCGTACATTTCTTTACCGATACCTCGGATTTCTATTCCGTCCATACCGAGGTCTTTAGCAGTAGCAAAAATTTCTTCAAAAGACCAGCCGGGGCATCCCAGCGTTGAAAAAGCAACTTTCATGGTATTTTCCTCCTGTAATGGGGCGGATTTCTGCCGCCCGAAAATCATTTAGCTGCTGAAAAATCAAACTGCCTCGTTTTCTTTTTCGCTGTCAAGATTAAGCTCTTTTGCGGCTTGATCTCTTAAAATGAATTTCTGTATTTTTCCGCTTGCAGTAATCGGAAATGCATCTAAAAACAGAACATATGCCGGCGTTTTATGGCGAGCCATGTTTGCACGGACATAAGCTTTGATCTCGTCAACAGTACAAGTTGCGCCTTCCTTTAAAATAATGCAGGCGCAAACTTCTTCGCCATAATCGACAGACGGTACACCGACCACCTGTACGTCGCTTACGGACGGGTGAGAATAGAGGAAGTCCTCAATTTCTTTTGGATAAATATTTTCGCCGCCTCGAATTATCATGTCCTTTATGCGGCCTGTAATTCTGTAATATCCGTTTTCATCAACAGTAGCAAGGTCGCCTGTATGGAGCCAGCCGTCTTTGTCGATTGCGGCGGCAGTTGCTTCAGGCATATTGTAATAGCCCTTCATTACGTGGTATCCTCTTGTGCAGAATTCTCCTGCTTTACCAGGGCCGAGGGTTTCACCAGTTTCAGGGTCAACGATTTTTGTTTCGACGTTTTCATATGCACGGCCGACAGTGGAAACACGCAGCTCGACAGGGTCGTCAACAGTTGTCTGTGTGCAGCCCGGAGAAGATTCTGTCTGACCGAAAACGATTGTAATATCTTTCATGCCCATTAAATCAATAACATCTTGCATGACTTTTTCGGGGCAGGGAGAACCTGCCATAATGCCTGTACGCAAATGCATGAAGCGGTAATTTTTAAATTCGGGATGTTCAAGCATAGCAATAAACATTGTAGGAACGCCATGAACAGCTGTACATTCTTCGTTTTGCAGCACTTCCATTACTTTTTTAGGCTGATAATAGTAAACAGGAATCATTGCAGTAGCATGTGTTATACATGCCATAATTCCAAGAACCAATCCGAAACAATGGAAGAAAGGAACAGGAATACAAAGCTTGTCATTTTCCGTAAAGAGCATACGGTCGCCGATTCCTTTACCGTTATTAAGAATATTGTAATGTGATAGCATTACGCCCTTTGGAAATCCAGTTGTTCCTGATGTATATTGAATATTTATTATATCGTTACAAGAAAGAGTTGCTTTTACGGCATTAAGTTCATCATCGGATACGGTTTTGCCCAATTGATACAACTCGGAAAAATGAATCATACCCTCAGGTGTGTTTTCTTTATCACCAACGTATAAAATATTTTTCAGCAAAGGAAGACGTTCGCAATTCAAGTTGTTTGCGTCGTCTGTTTTTAGCTCAGGGCAAAGAGTATTCATTATATCTGTATAACTTGAATCTTTGAAGCCGTCAATCATTACAAGCGCTTTAGTGTCTGATTGACGAAGTAGATATTCAGCTTCAATTACTTTATAGTTTGTGTTTACAGTAACCAAAACAGCACCGATTTTTGCCGTAGCAAAAAGCGTAAGCATCCATTCGGCGTAGTTTGTCGCCCAAATTGACACGTGGTCACCCTTTTTAATGCCAAGCTTTAAAAAGCCTTTAGCAAGAAGATCGGCTTCCTCGTTTAATTCTTTGTATGTACGGGTAAAATCTGTTTCAGAGTATTTTACCGCAAGATGGTCCGGGAAATCCTTTGCAACTTTTTCAAGGAATGCACCGAGAGTCAGCTCAATCATTTTTTCCATAATATCCTCCTGAGAATAAACGGTATCAAATAAAATTATACTGGATAGAACAAGCAAAAGCAAGTAGATGTGAGGTGTTTAATGGGTATATCATACCATTCGGTGGCATAAAAATACCCTCCTGCGTTAACAGAAGGGTAAAGTATTAATAAAATTTTATTCTAATGTGACTTTCGTTGTTGTATTACGTAAACTGCTATCAAAAGATACGTTTACTGTGAAGTTAGAAGTTACTGCTTTGCCTTTAGAATCAAGATAAGCAACTTTGCCGTCTACTTCAAATTTATTGTTTCCCAGATCTTGTACTT
>JAUZPX010000105.1 GCA_030705695.1 Bacillota bacterium | reverse complement strand
CAGCAGAAAGCGTTTGATCGCTTGCATCTTGATAAATGCCATATGCAGTCACATTATCGTAAGTTTTAAGTGGCAAAGACAAGCAACTATTATTGACAATGCTATAAGGAATATTGTTGTCAATGCATATTTTTTCAAATATTTGAGAGCAAGTTAGGCCGTCGAATTGATAAAATGTATCAAAAAGTAAATAACGCAGATTATCATAAGCGGTAACCTTTATTTCATTGTCTTGAGAACGCTCTCGTTGAAATACTGTTCCAAAAAACATGTTGTTTCCATTATATTTAAAGATTACTTTTGAACCTTCGTAAAACATTCGTTCAAGGTCTTCCACAACGGAAAATTCAAGCTTCCCAGCATATCCCTCAATTTGACGACTTAGCTGAATATCAGATACAACCTCGCTGTAATCATAATAATTTCTGGTTTGTGCATCTTGAATAATTAAACTTAAATTTGAACTCATGCTAGTTTAACACTTCCTGCGGTAACCCAACCTTGCCAACCGCCAGATGGCGTCGAGATGTGGTATGGGCAACTACCTTTTAAATTTATATAACTGATAACACCGTGATAATTTTTTCTTGTTGCTCCTGCACCGCTGCCATAGCTATCTCGATGCAAAACACCATTCACAATAACTTTTGAGCCTACAACAATTTTAGGGCGTGCGCTTGTTGCTTGTTTAGATGAATTTGTGGCGGTTGTCGATGAAGAAGCAGAAGATGATGTACTGGTTGTCAATACTAATGTTGTTGGCGAGTAATCTCGATATTCTTTAAGTTCGAGAGTAAAATAAACATCATCATCTCCGCCCTCAACCCATTTCTTTGAATTTTCGATCGAAACAAGCAAATTGATATTAATCCCTGTAACAACCAGTCGCATAGGTCTTTTATCTGATTTGACTTTTTCCCAAAACTTTAAGTATTGTTCGGGTTTTAAAAACATATTCTTTGTGCGTATGTAATTCCCATAAGGTCTTTGAGGCAAAAAGCTATCTATAGTGAACGTTTGCAAACCATAATTTTTTATTATATTTACTTCGCCTAAAGAAACCACATCAATCGTAGTGTTTTTGCCGTTATATTGAACTGTTAATTTTTCTGGGTTAACCGGCAACTGTAAAACAGTACCATCATATTCAAAGAAGAAGCCATAATCCACTAACCACTCACAACCTTTTTATGTTCCGCTCGGGATAAGAGCCCTCGCATATGCCTTGTATGTCATTGTTTCCACTGCGCTTGACAAATCATCAAGATTAACATCTTTATGAATATCCCCCGAAAATGTTACATTAAAGTTAGGAGGCGTCATCATTTGCGTATACTGCGCTTTGGCAATGTCTTTAAGATATTTCAAATTATCTTTATTTATTGATATATCTCCGCCAATTTTATCAATAGTTCCTCCGTTAACTTTAACGCCATTGGCAAGCGAACTATCGCCATCCGTTCCGCCTGTGTTTTTCATAATTTGATTCAATAAATCGTTTGAGGTCTTGCCAGTCGCATCATTATTTTCTTTGTTTGTCGGATTCAGAAGCCCTTGAGCTTTTTTAGTCATATCTTCAGTCCAACTTTGGATGCCTGCGCCAAAATCAGAGCCTTTTGAATATCCGTATTGATATGCTTTGTTCGGGTCGACAATCTGTTTTTGCATATCGGAAATTGTATTTTTAATTCCACTTGTCCAATCTCCTTGCGTCTTAAAATCAACAGTCCCGATTTGCCCAATATGAACCCCAGGTATTTTATCGACAATATTGATTAAACTATTTATACCGCCAGTAACTGTATTAATTAAATCCGAAACAGCTTGAAGCGCTCCATTTATTAACCCTTGAATTCCGCCGACAACCGACTGAATAACATTTAATACAGCCGTTGCGACCTCAATCCCTACATCTTTAATTGTAGCAAGCATATAAAGTGAAGAACCGGCAATAAATCCAAAAACAGTTTTTGCATGCATCGCCAATTGATATAAAATTGTAATAAATAAAATAATTGCTAATATTGCCACAGCCAAAACCCATGTCAACGGAAATGCGTCAGCAGCGGCATTTGCACTCCACTGCGCAATTTGATATATCCCCCACGCTAAAGCGAGAGCACCGATAATGCCCACGATTATTTTGCCTGTATTTCCAAAGTTATTCCAAAGAGTTACAATAAGAGTAAATGCACCCATAGCTAATGCCATCTGCCAATTTTCAGCAATCCAAGCGCCAGCAATCACTAGTAATAATCCAGCGACAGTTGTTGCGACCGTTTGCCAATGATTTATTACAAAGTTTGCAAAGCTACCTATTTTGCTAACCAAAAAGCTTAAAAGGTTAATTGCTCCATTAATAAATTTTTGAAATGATGGATCGCTTAATAATTTTTGCAGTTGCTTAAAAAGCGGCTGGAGCGCATCATTCATTTTGTTTTTAAATTCTGTCGCAGTTTGTGCGAAAGTCATCGGGGTATTTTTCATTTCTTCAGATAGGTCTTTTGTAGAAGCCAGAACGCTGTCTTTGATTACATCTGCTGATAGTTTACCCTTTTTTACCATTTCATCAAATTGCTGATTACTAATTCCTAGATGTTTTTGAATTTCCTTTCCAAGTCCGGGGACTTCTGCTAATACATTAGCTAACATTCTTCCTTGAACTTTTCCAGTCAAAAGCATTCTTGATATTACGCTAACAGCACTTGCCGTATGTTCAGATGTCTGCCCGGCAACAGCCATTTGTTCATTAAGATTCTTTGCAAATTGCACCATTTCCCCAGCGTTTTTAAAGCTACCCCCTGCAACCTGTGAAATATGTAATACTTCTGATGAAAGATCTTCATAACTTGACCTTGAATCTTGAGCCGCCTGATTAACAGCCTCTTGCAAAGCCTTTGTTTGCTGCAAGTTGTCTGTCATTATGGTTAACTGCTGATTTGCGTTGTTGTATTCATCAGCAGTTTCTGCAAACTTTGAAATTCCTTCAAAAACTCCTCTTAACGCTTCCGCACCCTGCGTTATAACTAAAAGCGTATCGCGCATATTTCCAAGAGAATTATTCACATTTTCGGATGAAGTAGTCGTATCCTCCAAAGTTTGATTTAATGTTTCTGCATTGTTATCTGCACCGCCCAAAGCATCAGTTGCATTATTAAATCCATTTACGGCATCATCAATTTGGTCAGCATTAAATGCACCTGAAAACGAATTTTCTATTGAAGTAAGTGTGTCATTAAATAAATTGGCATAATCAATTAAATCGTTAAATGCGTCACAAGCAGAATAAAGGATCGGTGACATAGCATCAGTAAGGTCAATTGTATTTGAAATTGTAGCCATTGCATCACCGTCCTTTATGTTTTAGATTTGATATTGTCGTGTTCTTTTTTCTCACGTTCAACTGCTTCATCAATAAAAGCCGCTGCAGCGGCTTTTTTTCTAGCGGAAAGGTTATTGAAATAATCAACATCTTTTTTTAAGCGAATAAAACAATACCAGTTATACCACGTATCTGCGCTATCCGCTTTTAGGAGTTTTTTACTTCTTGCTTCAATTCGTTTATGGTTTTATTAAACCCATTAAATCCTAAAATTTCTTGAGCGAGCCTTTGAATTTCGCCAACGGTTAATTTTTTCTGAATATAGTCTTCTGGCAATAAGCAACCAGATTTTTTGATTAATTCAGCATTTTTAAAATTCGGATTTAAACAATGATTTTTGACAATTGATAAATAAAAATCAATTTCGCCTCTGGTTCGGTTTTGTTTGTCGGTTTTAATTAATCTTCTGTAACTCTCAAGTTGCTGTAAAGACATTTGACCGCAAGTGAATTTCATATAATTTGGAATTTTCTTTTCGCCATCTGCGGTATTAATTATTTTATAGCCATTTACAAGCCTGTCCGAGATAACAACATCTTTGGATAATTCTGTTACATTGGGGAGTTCATCAAAAAAATCTTCAAGCGACTTCGCACCAACGATATCAGAATCAGTACATTCTTCATCATCAAAATATGATTCGTCATTATCGTTTTCAAGTTCGTATTTTTCTTGTTCGTTCATTTGGGTTTTAGCCTTCATATGTTATATCTCCTTATCTCTGAATTGGTTTTGCTTTTTTAAAGCTATCAAGAATGTCAAAATCATCAAAAGTAAATGAAACTTCGTCCTCTAGTTCATCAGTCCCAACATCCAAACGAGCTATAATTGAATCATCAAGTAAGCAATTATATAAAACTACGGTTTGTCTTCCAATTGTTGAGTTCGGATCATCGTTTATAACGGTGAGATCAAAAAACGGCATCACGCCTGTTTTAGAAAATTGCTTCACTAAATTTCTAAAAACAGATGTGAACATAAACATTGTAAGTGTTCCTTTACCTTCCCAGCCAACCGCCTTGTGTTGGGTTGCACGAGTGCCAATTGCATATATTGTATTTTTTTTAATGGTTGTTTTAGCTTCAACTTTTTTTGCCATAAACAAATCTTCAATACTGCCATTTAAATTCATGACCGCTTTGCCCATTTTGCCGGATATTGTATCTCCGGCGTTAAGTACCATTGACATTGTTTACACTCCTTTCATCAAGTAACATTAACAGTAATATAGATTTTTTCAACCGCGTCGATTGGTTGAATCCACAACTGAATAACTACATCATTAATTTCATCACCTTGCGAAATAACAATATCTTTTGAACTATCAAATGATTGAATGCATTCAATCGCAACTAATTGATTTAGATGCGCTATGATTTCCGACTTTAAAAGATTTCGTCCGGTATCATCATTTGAGATCATCCCGATATAGCGCTGAATTCCAGTAATTTGACAAAATGTTGCAATATCATCAAGCGTTCTTATAATACGGTTTTTTTGCCAATCCGAGTTTTTATTTGTGGGTACTAAATATAGTGTGTTAATATCTTGTACTATGGCAATTTGTCCGTCTTGCCGCTGTGCAATTACCATTTGGCCATTTGCAAGTGCAGTATTTATCTGGTCATCCGTCATCGGATTAATAATCCCAGTTGCGCTCGGAATTACATAATTAGTTAATGATTGATTTGGCTCTGCGCCTGCAGTTAATCCTGCAATAGTTGCAGCAAAAATTGTTGGTTGAATGCTTTCGGAATCTGTTGTATATCCCTGTGAGATTGAAATAATTCCCTCGTAATTTGCTTGTGGGAAATTTAAAACAACAGCTTGAACTTTAATTCCTTTTGTTTCACGCATATATGTTACAAGCGCTGCGGCTTCATTTGATATAGATGTGTCTGTTGCAGTTACATCCAAAGCGGCTAAAGTATTCCACTGCGTATTTGACTGCAACGCCGTAAAGTACGGTGTGAAAATTGTACCGCTGCTGCCTACAGTTGGAGTTCCATTTACTCCTCCTGAGAGTTGCATTCCAGCAATAGACTTTGCCGCCTTTCCAATATCAGAAGAAAAAGTTACCCAATCATTTGAAACAAGTTGATCATAGGTAGCTATAGTTTGAGTGTCCATAACCTCTCCGTTAACAACAGTTGAAATGTCAAAAACGTTTGTAGTTCCCTTTTGTGTGCTTGTAATTGCAATTGAATTACCTAAAACGCCAGAATACAGCGCAGTTGCCGATAATCCGCTTTTATCTGTTGCTGTTGCCTGAATCCCGTTTCCATTCAGCCGCCACACTAATGCTTTAGCGCAACCTCTTAATGCCTCTCTAAAAATTTGTGATGCAGATCCGCTATATGCAGTCAACCCAACTTTCGAAAAGCTTGAACCGTCAGTTAAATCTGTGCTGTACAGTTCAATAAGTGTATTACTTGCACCCCAATCAAGATTTGTCGCAAATGTTACAACTCCTCGATTTGATAATCCATCAGACTGCTGAGGAACAGCAACGAAATTTATATATGTGTCTGGTCTGATTTTGTTCATTGAAGTAAATGTGCCGCCCATTAATTATTTCGCTCCTTCTTTAAGCTATTTTGTTAAAATCTTCGAAGAAATATTTTCCTGAAGTGGTTGAACAATTCCATCATCATATTCCATCCTCACGCTATAATCAGCAAAAGCGTGTAACACTGGAAAATCCCCCACAATTTGAAACCTAATGTTTTTTGCTCGTGTGTGAATGCTCGTCAAATTATTAAGAACATTTAAAAGCGATATTTCCATCTGATCGCAGGTTTCAAGCGGAGTTGGATCATCTTGTTTTGGGTGATAACGAATGTCCATATTATATAAAATATAAAATATATTATT
>JAUZPX010000104.1 GCA_030705695.1 Bacillota bacterium | reverse complement strand
TGCAGAGGGACATGCTGTTACGTTTGCAGGCGGATTGGCAGCAGGCGGATTGGTTCCCGTATTTTCTGTATACTCAACGTTTTTACAAAGAAGCTACGACCAAATAATTCATGATGCAGCTATGCAAAATCTTCATATTGTTTTAGCTGTTGATAGGGCAGGTATCGTCGGTGAAGACGGAGAAACACATCAGGGCGTTTTTGATGTATCTTTTTTAAATTCAATTCCGAACACAACCATTTTTTGCCCGACATACTTTGATGAATTACGAGACAATCTTAATACAGCAATTAATAAATGCAATTCAGTTGTTGCTGTTCGCTTTCCAAGGGGCGGAGAAGATTATAAGCCTAATGATTTTAAACCGTCTTTACAAGCTTTTGATGTTTATGGCAACAAAGACGCAAAGAAGCTAATAATAACTTACGGCAGGCTTTTTTCGCAAGCTTGCCTTGCAAAAGAAAAACTTGCAGAACGCGGAATTGATGTATGTATATTAAAACTCAATCAAATTAAACCTATACCGCCAATGGCAATTGAAATTGCTGAGAAATTTGAGAATATTTTCTTTTTTGAAGAAGGAATGCAAAATGGCGGAATCGGTGAAAAAATGAGTGTTGAACTTTCAAAAAGAAAGTATAACGGACAATTCGTTTTAAATGCTATAGATGATCGTTTTATTCCGCATGCTCCTGTTGATGTTACATTAAAGCGGCTTGGTCTGGATTGCTCCGGCATTGTGAATATGATCGTAAGGAATGATTTTTAATTGGCTGAAAAAAAGCGGCTTGATCTTCTTGTGTTTGAACAAGGATACACAGAAAGCAGGGAAAAGGCTCGTGCTATAATAATGGCTGGGCAAGTGTACGTTAATAATCAGAAATCGGACAAACCAGGAACTCAATATACTGATAAAGATATTTTGGAAGTCCGTGGTTGTATTCAAAAATATGTTAGTCGAGGCGGTTTAAAGCTTGAAAAAGCTATAAACTTCTTTCAAATTGATTTGCAAGACAAAATTGCCATGGATATCGGTGCTTCCACTGGTGGATTTACCGACTGTATGCTGCAAAATGGCGCAAAAAAAGTATTTGCTGTTGATGTAGGCTACGGTCAGTTGGCTTGGAAACTAAGAAATGATGAGCGAGTCGTAAACTTAGAACGAAAAAACATTCGTTATATAACAAAAGAAGAAATATCGGACGATATTGATTTTGCATCTGTTGACGTTTCATTTATCTCGTTAAAACTTGTTTTGCCAGTAGCTGAAAAGCTGTTAAAAAATAACGGACAAATTGTAGCTTTAATTAAACCACAATTTGAAGCAGGGCGTGAAAATGTAGGAAAAAAAGGCGTAGTGCGTGATAAGCAAGTGCATTATTCCGTTGTATCTGAGATTTGTAGTTTCTGCACTAATAACGGATTTAAAATACTCGGACTTGACTTTTCTCCAATTAAAGGTCCCGAAGGCAACATTGAATATTTAGTTTTTTTGCAAAAGAGTGATGATGAAAATTCTGAAATATCTTTAGATATTCAAAAAGTAATTGATGCTTCACACATAGATCTTGAATAATAGACAAACAGATTAGAAAGGCAGCATTATGAGAATCGCAATTATTGTGAACCTTGAAAAGAATAATGCCAAAGAAGTCACTGATAAAATAATTGATTTGTTTGCAAAAGAAAATGCCGAAATCATTATGGATGAACGTTGCAAAAATGTTTTTCGTCAAGATAAAATAAAGTTTTTGCAAAATCATGATGAAATTATGAAACACTCTGATGCCGCTGTGGCAGTTGGCGGAGACGGTACTATAATTCATAATGCGAAGCACGCTTCTAAAGCAGGTGTGCCTATAATTGGCGTAAATATTGGGCGGCTTGGGTTTGTTTCTGGGATTGAGACAAATGAGGTTAACGAGCTTTCTCGAATTTTGACAGGCGATTATACAATTGAAAAGCGCATGATGCTTGAAATCACTGTTCATAATGATAATAATATTTTAAAATTCAATGCAATTAATGACGCTGTAATCTCCAGAGGAGCGCTTTCAAGAATAATTGATTTGAGCGTTTCGATAAATAATCAGACAATTAGCCATTATCGTGCAGACGGTTTGCTGCTTTCAACTCCTACAGGCTCAACAGCATATGCACTTTCGGCAGGAGGACCTGTTATTCAGCCTGATATGGAATGTATTCTGCTGACCCCCGTATGTCCTCATTCTTTATTCGCAAGACCTGTACTCTTTTCAAGTAACGAATTAATTACAGTTGAAGCGATTCAGGCAGACTGCGATGAAATTTTTCTGACTATCGATGGTCAAACTTCGATTCCGATTTTAAGCCATCATAAAATTGAAATTAAAAAGGCAGACATATCTCTAAACATGATTAAGCTGAAAGATAAAAACTTTTATTCTTTGCTTAATGAGAAATTAAAAGAACGCGTAGATTAAGGATTCGGAGAAATTTTCATGAAAACACTTCGTCATTCAAAAATTCTTGAAATTATAAAAGAAAAAGACGTTGAAACACAGGAAGATATATTATTAGCATTGCGCAACTGTGGATTTGATGTTACTCAAGCAACCGTTTCAAGGGATATTAAAGAACTTCGCCTTATTAAATCGCTGTCAACCGACGGTAAATATCACTATTCTACGAATGTTAAAAATAAAGCAGAATTTTCAAACAATTTCCAAAGTATTTTTTCAGGTTCAGTTATCAGCGTTGATTTTACAGGAAATCTGATTGTTGTTAAAACACATGCCGGAATGGCACAGGCAGTCTGTGCAGCATTTGATTCTATTGAACCTGAAGGCGTTGTGGGAACGCTTGCAGGCGATGATACTATTTTTATTGCAGTGCGCACAAACAGCAGAGCAATTTCTTTAACATCTGAACTCAAAAAATCATTATAAACATAAAAGCAGGGGAAACCAAATGCTGACTTCGCTTTATATTGAAAATATTGCAGTCATCGAAAAAACTTCGATTGACTTTACTCAAGGCTTAAATGCACTTACAGGTGAAACTGGTGCAGGTAAGTCTATTGTTATTGATGCAATTAATGCAATATTAGGCGCAAGAACTTCCAAGGATATTATCAGAAACGGTGCTGAAACAGCATTTATCAGTGCAACATTTGAAAACATCAGCGGTAAATCGCTTGCTTTATTAAAGGAATATGGCTGTGAATCAGATGAAAATCTCTATATAATTCAAAGAGAAATTAGCCTAAACGGAAAAAACACGTGCCGTATTAACGGACGACCTGTTCCTTTAAACATATTAAAGCTAATTACAGAGCAACTGATTCACATTCACGGTCAGCACGATAACGGCGAGCTGCGAACCCCAGAAACACATATTTCTTATATTGATAGCTTTAATAATATTAATAAAACACTAGTTAAATATAAGACGGTTTACCATGAATTTAAAAAAATTGAATCTGAATTATATGCTGCCGACATAAGCGACGCTGAGCGTGAGCATGAAAAAGATTTATTAAGTTTTCAGATTAATGAAATTGACGATGCAGATTTATCTATCGACGAGCTTGAAACGCTGAATCAAAAGAAAACTGTATTGCTCAACAGTGAAAAAATAGTATCTGCACTTTCCGAAGCGAAAGACTCGCTCTCTGGTAACGATGACTTTATTGGTACGATTTCCTCGCTAAAAAATGCATATAACTCTTTACTATCAGCGGCAAGATATCATGAAATATCTGCACAACTTGCATCACGTCTTGGCGATAGTGTTTATGAACTTGAAGATTGCAGTTTGGAAATATCAAATGCTCTTGAGCAAATTGAGTCTGACCCAAATGAACTACAGCTTATTGAAGAACGATTGGATCTTATCTATAAATTATTACGAAAATACGGCGAAAATATTGATGACATTCTTGATTATCGTGATAATGCCGCCGAAAAGCTTGAACGTTTGGTAAAATACGAATATAACCGAGAACAGCTGCAAAAACAATATCAAATAAAGAAAAATGAAGCAGAATTATTATCCTCTGAGTTATCTGCTGAACGCAAAAAAACGTCTGATTGGTTTGCAAAACGTGTCAAAGAAGAAATGACATTTCTCGATATGCCAAACGTAACTCTTGTTGTGAATTTTGAACCTTGCGAACTTTACGAACTGGGAGCCGAAAAGATTGAGCTTCTTATCTCTACAAACCCAGGGGAACCGCCGAAGCCTGTATCTAAAATTGCATCAGGCGGTGAGCTTTCTCGGATGATGTTAGCAATTAAAAATGTGCTTTCAGAAGAAGACGATATTGATACTCTGATTTTTGATGAAATAGATACAGGTATTAGCGGAAGTGCTGCTGCAAAAGTAGGGATGAAACTAAAAGAAGTTTCAAAAAACAGGCAAGTTATTTGTGTAACTCACCAAGCACAGATTGCCGCACTTGCAACAACTCATTTTAAGATTATTAAAAATGTAGCTAACGGCAGAACATTTACAAATATTGAAAGTCTTAACTTCGAAGGACGAAAACAAGAGCTTGCAAGAATCCTCGGTGGCGTTAATATTACAGAGCTGACTCTTAAACACGCAGAAGAAATGTTAAAGTCAATAGAAATATCAGGAGTATAATTTTTTATGAAAAATTGGGCTATTGCAAATCTGAATAAAGATAATGCCACAGCAATGGCTCAGAAATTCGATTTGCCTTTGTCTGTAAGTATGCTTTTAGATATTCGAGGCATTAACAAAGAAGAGGACATTGATTCTTTTTTCTCTGAAGAACCTTATATTTTTGATCCTTTTACTCTTATTGATATGGATAAGGCAGTTGCACGAATTCATAAAGCTCTTGATGATTTTGAAAAAATATGTATTTTTGGCGATTATGACGCCGACGGCGTTACTTCCACCGCATTGCTGTACTCTCACCTTGAAACGCTAAGTGCCGACGTTATGTATTATATTCCAAATCGGGAAACCGAGGGTTACGGAATGAATATGTCAGCTATTGACTTTATTAATTCTCAAAACGTTTCTCTAATAATTACAGTTGATAACGGTGTAAGTGCTAACGAAGAAATTGATTACGCAAAAAGCCTTGGAATAGATACGGTTGTAACAGATCATCATATGCCCTCTGGAGATTTACCAAATGCTGTAGCAGTTGTAAATCCTCATAGAAATGATTGCCCGTCAAAATACAAGGATTTAGCAGGTGTCGGGGTAACACTTAAACTTGTTATGGCTCTTGAAGGCGAAGAAAACAGCTATGATGTTCTTGAAAACTATGCTGATTTGGTTGCTATCGGCACAATCGGAGACATTGTACCGCTAAAAAGCGAAAATCGTTCATTAGTGAAGCTTGGGTTACAGAAAATCATGAACACTGAGCGCCCTGGGATTGCTGCTCTTTTAAATGAATCAGGGCTTTATAACAAAAAGCTTACTGCCGGGAATATTGCTTTCTCGGTTGTTCCTAGGCTAAATGCTGTCGGGCGGCTCGCTCTTTCCGAAAAATCAGTGCGTTTACTTTTGTCAGAAGATCCAGATGAGTCAAGCATAATTGCAAAAGAGCTTTCTGTTAATAATTCAGAACGGCAATCAATTGAAAAGGATATTCAACAAAAAATTCTGGATATAATTCGTCAGAACCCTGCACTGCTTATAAACAGAATTATTGTTGTTCCATCTGAAAACATACATCCGGGCGTAATCGGTATTGTGGCTTCACGAATCAGAGATATTTTTGACAAACCTGTTATTATAATTTCTGAGGATGGTGAAATTTGCAAAGGATCAGGGCGCAGTGTTACAGGATTTTCTCTTAGCGATGCTTTGTTTTCTTGCAGCAGCCTACTAGAACATCACGGCGGACATCCAATGGCGATAGGTCTCTCTATAAAAAAAGAAAATATACCTTTATTTACAGAAAAAATTAATGAATATGCAAAGATTGTATATAAAGATTTTATGCCTGAAATGGTTATAGATTGCAAATTAAACCCATCTGTTCTTTCTACTCAAATGGCACATGAAATTACTTTACTTGAACCGTTTGGGCAAGCAAATGCAAAACCGTTATACGGACTTTACAATATGAAGCTTATATCCATAAATGAAATTGGACAAGGCAAGCATTTGAAATTAACTTTTTCACGCAACGAAACAAGAATTACAGCAATGTACTTTTTTATGACTAAATCTGAGTTTTCGTTTCAGATTAATGACGAAACCGATTTGGCTGTAACAATTGATGTAAATGTATATAACGGAATTGAAAAT
>JAUZPX010000103.1 GCA_030705695.1 Bacillota bacterium | reverse complement strand
TGGGTTTGCCGTTGTGCATTGGTCCTCGTGAGCATTCTCAGAGAGTGTTCTGAGCTTGTTTAAGAAATCTTGTTCATTTACGCCTGTTTCTTTGATTGTTTTCGGAATGTTGCATTCTTCACATAGCTTGCGGATAGCGTTTATTAAGTTTTGAACGCTTTCCTGTGTATCCTTGCCTGCAACGCCTATAAAACGCGCAATTTTTGCATATTTTTCGTCAGCAATGAATTTCTCATATTTCGGGAATGTGGCAAATTTCGTTGGTTTTTGTGCATTATATTCTACAACATATGGCAGAAGTATTGCATTTGCACGTCCATGAGGAATATGATATTCGCCGCCAAGCTTATGAGCCATTGAGTGGTTAAGTCCTAAAAATGCATTTGTAAACGCCATACCTGCAATTGCTGAAGCGTTATGCATTTTTTCTCTTGCTTCCAAGTCGTTTTCACCTTTGTTATAAGCTCTTGGCAGATAGGTGAATACCATGTCGATTGCTTGAAGTGCCAAGCCATCTGTATAGTCGCTTGCCATAACAGATACATAAGCCTCTATTGCGTGTGTAAGGACGTCAAGTCCTGTATCGGCTGTTGCAGATTTCGGCAACGTTGTGACAAACTGCGGGTCGATAATTGCGACAGACGGTGTCAGAGCATAATCAGCAAGCGGATATTTGATATTTCCGTTCTTTCTGTCTGTAATAACAGAGAAGCTGGTAACTTCAGAGCCTGTGCCGCTCGTTGTCGGGATACAAACCATCTGTGCTTTTTCGCCAAGCCGTGGGAATTTATAAGAACGCTTGCGGATATCCATGAATTTCTGCTTTAATCCGTCAAATGTGGTATCTGGATGCTCATAGAAAAGCCACATGCCTTTGGCGGCATCCATTGCGGAACCTCCGCCCAATGCGATAATTACGTCAGGCTTAAAGTTCCTCATAAACTCAACGCCACGCATGATTGTCTCTACATCGGGATCTGGCTCAACATCGCTGTAAATCTCAGAGTGGCAGTATTTTTCTCTCTTGCGAAGATAATATAGAATTTTATCGACATTACCAAGCTTTACCATTGTCGGGTCGGTAACTATAAAAGCACGTTCAATATTTTCCATTTTTTGCAAGTATTGAATAGAATCATACTCAAAATAAATTTTCGGCGGAATTTTAAACCACTGCATGTTTACCCTCCTCTTAGCAATCCGTTTCTTGTTAATCAGGTTGACGGTAGAGACATTTGATGTGGTTGAGTTGTGTCCGTAAGAACCGCAGCCAAGTGTCAAGGATGGAGTATTGGTGTTATAGATATCGCCGATTGCGCCCTGAGAGGACGGAGAGTTTGAGATACAGCGCCCTACACGCATTTTCTCGCCGTATTCTCTAATAAGATTATTGTCGGAGCTGTGGATTACAGCAGAGTGGCCTAAGCCGCCCATTTCAAGCATGGCATTTGCGTATTCGAAGCCTTGTTCATGGCTTTCAACAACAAAGTAAGCAAGAACAGGGGAGAGCTTTTCCATTGAAAGAGGATAATCATGTCCTACCTTTGGTAATTTTGCAATGAGAATTTTAGTTTTTTCAGGGACTTTGATCCCTGCCTTTTCAGCAATCCAGTTTGCGGACATACCTACGATATCAGGATATACAGAGCCTTTTTCATTGTTAACAACAGCTTCAGAAACTTTTTTGCATTCATCATCGTTTAAAAAATAGCAGTTGTTTTCTTTCATGATACGCTCAAAATCAGCTGAAATTTCTTTGTCAACGATGACAGCCTGCTCGGAAGCACAAATCATGCCGTTATCAAATGTTTTTGAGAGCATAAGGTCAGTACATGCACGATCGAGTTTAGCGGTTTTTTCAATATAACAAGGTACATTGCCTGGTCCGACGCCCAATGCAGGCTTTCCAGTTGAATATGCTGCTTTAACCATTCCTGAACCGCCTGTTGCAAGAATAAGAGAAACTCCGTCGTTATTCATCAAATAGTTGGTAGCTTCTAGTGACGGGAATTCAATCCATTGAATGCAATTTTCAGGTGCACCTGCTTTAACGGCGGCATCTCTCATGCACTTTGCAGCTGCAGTAGAACATTTTTGTGCACTCGGATGGAATCCGAAAATTATTGGATTTCTTGATTTTGCACAGATAATAGCTTTAAACATTGTTGTGGATGTCGGGTTTGTTACTGGGGTAACTCCTGCAACAACACCGACAGGCTCGGCTACTTCAACATAGCCTTCCATGTCGTTTTCGTCAACAATTCCTACGGTCTTTGTATACTTAATCGAGTGCCAAATGTATTCGGTAGCAAACATATTTTTTATAATTTTGTCTTCAAGGACGCCACGTCCTGTTTCCTCAACCGCAAATTTCGCAAGTTCCATATGCTGATCTACACCGGCTAAAGCCATAGCACGTACGATGTTGTCGATCTGCTCCTGGTCAAGCTTCATATATTCCGAAAGAGCAACCTGCGCTTTTTCCACCAGTTTGTCGACCATAGTTTTAACATCGACAGCGGGAGGAACAAGGGTATTCTTTTCAGCCATAGTAAAACCTCCAATTTGTAATTAATTAAAGAAATTGTTAAAAAATTATCAATCTCTTTACTATATTATAGCAACACAGGAATAGTATGTCAATATTTTATAAAAATATTTATAAAAATTTTTTATTGATATAATAATAAGAAATAAAACTAGGAATAATGCCATAAATTGTCGAAATAATATAAATATTGAGATTGATAAAAATATATCAATCTCAACTCTATACTGAAAAAATATCTTTGTTATCTTCTTTTACGGAGTATAGCACCTTCAAAAATTGGAGTTTCCGTTTTAACAGTAAGCTTTTCCATAGCATGAGGGGCAGAATCTACAATGCTGTCCCATTGATTACGAATTTCTAAAATTTTTGTACAGAAAGGAATACCGTTTATTGGAAGAACGTCTACTTCATCGCCTGTAAAAAAGCGGTTTCGCTGTGTAACTTTGCTTTCTCCGTTTTGAAATCCTTCACAAACAGCAACGACTTCATAATTGCGAATATATCCGCCGTTTTCTGTTACTTGTCCGGGTTCGTTGCCGAAATAAAAGCCTGTGCTATATTCACGGTGGCTGATTTTATCAAGCTCTTCTTTTATCCAAATTGGAAGCTTAAAGTCATCGCCTTCCAATTCATAAGCGTCTATTGCTTTTCGGTATGCATTTGTTGTCACAGCTGTATAATAAGCTGATTTTGCCCGTCCCTCAATCTTAAAACTCGTAACACCAGCTTTAATAAGTTCGGGTATATGTTCAATCATACACAAATCACGTGAATTATAAAGATATGTTCCGCCGTCGGCTTCTTCAACAGGGAAAAACTGCCCTTCACGGTTTTCTTCATAAAGATGATATTTCCATCGGCACGGCTGAGCGCAGTCGCCTCGGTTTGCGTCACGTCCTGTCATAGCACTCGAGATAATACAGCGCCCTGAAAATGAAACGCACATTGCGCCGTGAACAAAGCATTCAATTTCCAAATCTTCCGGAGTGTTTTTGCGTATTACTTCAATTTCAGTAAGCGGAAGCTCACGAGCAAGTACAACCCGTTTTGCACCAAGCTCATAAAAAGCGTTGGCTGCTGCATAATTTACTATCCCTGCCTGTGTTGAAATATGAACCGCCACATTTGGCGCATATTTTTTTGCAAGCTGCAACACGCCTAAATCGGCAATTATAAACGCATCTATATCTGCCGAAGCAAGCTCTTCAAATGCTTCAGGGAGACGATTAATTTCTTCGTTCCATGCAATAGTATTGCATGTGACATAAACTTTTGCATTCTTTTCATGTGCTGTTTTTACGGCGGTTTTCAGTTCGTTAATACTGAAGTTTTTTGATGAAGTTCGCATGCCGAATTCTTTTCCCGCCAGATAAACGGCATCCGCCCCGAAATTCAGGGCGGAGTTAAAACATTCCATATCTCCTGCAGGAGATAATAATTCAATCCGTTTGCTCATATTTTCCTCGTTTATTTAATGAATAAGTCCGGCTTCCTGCTCATTTTCAATCTGACCTGCTTCTGTCTCTGCATAATATGCTTTTGCCGCAGAATTTTTTGTTGCAGGTTTATGGCAGAAATAGTAGTAGTCGGTACTGTTTGGATGAAGTGCAGCATCAATAGCATCGTAACCTGGGCTGCAGATCGCACCCGCAAGATTAAGGTCGGTAACATCATAAGTGTCGTAGTATTTGCTGGTGTAAGACTTCATATTACTTGGCAGCGAAGCTTTATCACGGTAAGGATAATAAACAGTGGAATCGCAGCCTAAATGATGTAGCCCTGAGTCGATGTCTGAATCTATTCTGTTATGCAAAACAGATGAAACGTTATACATATCATTTTTACTTGCAGCTTCTGCTTGGATGATAGAAGCTAAAATCATTACTTCATTCATCGACATGCCTTGGCGTTTTGCCTGTTCTTGAATAGTGGCAAGCTTACCGCTGTTAGAGCTGTCTGCCATTCTTGGTACCCAGATTTTATCTCGATAGTTTGCCAAGAAGCGGCAAATTGTTGTTGCAGGGTCTTCATTTAGGTAAAATGTGTAGGTGTCGGGGAAGAGATAGCCTTCAAGTTTATAAACCCTATTATTATTTGACGGAAGCTGTGCAATAAACGGATAATCTTTGTCAAATTGATTTGAACTGCACAGCTGAAGGAATTTATTTTCATCGGTTGTTACGCCTTTTTCATGGAGTTTAGAAGCAATTTCACGAATAGACATTCCTTCTGAAAATTGAATTGAAATTGTATCCGTGCGGTTTGTGCTCATTTGTAAATAATTGATAATTGCTTCGTAATCAAGATTACGCTTTATGTTAAACTGTCCTTGATGGAATCCATCTGCAGCTTTTGTTACCTTTGCATATTCTTCAAAATAACCTTTGGAATTGATAAGTTTATTTTGAAGCAGAATATTTGTAACTTGATCAAGAGTTGGGTTCGCAGGAATTGAAATTTTTACAGAGGTTTTGTCTTTTCGATTAATAGCAAGCAAATCATTTACGCCTACAAGCAAAACTTGAGATAAAACAATGCCAGCTAAGACAACCATAGAAAGCCAGATCATTCTGAATGCAAATCGGTTTTTCTTTGATTTTTCTTTAATTTGTTTTTTCTCAATTTTCTCTGCAGCTCTGCGGGAGTTTTTGGCTTCTTCTGCCATACGTTTACGGGTTTCATCACCGCTGTAACTGTTGATTTCTTCCATATTGGAATCTTGGGCTTCCGCTTGTTTAATATACGATTTTATATCATCATAAAACACATCGTCTGATGATGTTCCGCCAAGCAACTCTTTGTCAATTTGAAGCTTAAAGCCATCAATTTTTTTTCTTCTTGTTTCATCGATTGAGTCTGATGGCTCATCGTCTGAAAAACTGTTTGAATAGAAATCTCTGCTCATGGTTCCCTTCCTTTCTGCGGGATTTATTTTTCGTCTTCACGACTTTCAATATTTCTAATATATCGTTCGGTGATAAGGATGTCAACTGTTTTATCATAATATCCGTGAGGAAGCTGCCACTTTATACAGCTTACATAACAAAGTCCGACAGTTATCCCTGTATATCGGGATAAAAATCGGTCGTAATAGCCTTTGCCATATCCAAGGCGATATCCTTGTGAATCAAACGAAAGACCTGGAACAATGCAAAGTCCTTTTGAAAAATCAGTTACTTTTTCGCAAGTTTCAGGTTTTGGCTCCAAAACACCAAATGTGCCAGATTCAAGATCAGAAAGGGAATTTATATAATAAAAATCCATGCTGAGTTCTCCCGGATTACAACGGGGGACAGCAACTTTCTTTTTTGATGCAATTGCAGATTCAATAATACGAGTTGTATCAATTTCAATTTTTGTTGAAACATAAGTAAAGATAACATCGGCTTCGGAGTATTGGTTTAATGAGAACAAACGACTTTGTATTTCAAAATCTGTTTTACGTTTGATTTTAGGATCAAGATTTGCTCTTGTTTTTTTATATTGACTTCGTAAGTCATTTTTAAGAGTTCTAATATCTTTTACGGACATTGCATGGTCTCCTTTAATTTTATGGCAGACTCATGTCCAAGGACTTTTTCAACGATAAATAATGCAAAGTGAATAGTCGAACCTACGCCTTTGCCTGTGATAATTTTTCCGTCTGCAACTGCAGGAAGCCCTGTATATTCCGCTGTGGTAAATTCGTCTTTATAATCAGGAAAAGCGGTGACTTTTTTCCCTTGCAACAAATTCAT
>JAUZPX010000102.1 GCA_030705695.1 Bacillota bacterium | reverse complement strand
TGTTTCATATAAAAAATCCTTTCGTATAATTTATTAAATAAAAAAAAGCCTTCAATCCCTTAATTAAAAAGGGACGAAAGCAAACTTCCGCGGTACCACCCAATTTTTTGCATAGAGCAAACACTCTTTTTGCCTGTAACGGGGCATACCGTTGCAGCCTACTTAAGAAGATTCAGCCGCACCGCTCAAAAGGGAACTTCATCTGCCAAACGCTTGAAATACGCTTTCAGCCTGGGGCGCATTATCTCTTTTCAACCGTAAAAGGGGCAAATTACTTCCTTTATCACTGCGTTTTTTTAACTATATCATTATAATTTAAGTTTTGCAATACTTATTGTAAAACTTTTTTTGCTATGATATGATTATACTAAATATATGTTAACATATAAAAAATAACAAGAGGTTACTTTATGGATATTTTTATTGAGCAAATAGTAAAAAAAGAAAAAACACTGCGTGATACTATAACAAAAGTTATAATTATTCTTTGTGCGTTTTTAATACCTATGATTTTTGTGCTGGTGGGATTTATTATTACCCCTTATTTTATTTTTCTTGGTTTATGTGCTTTAATTGTTACAATATATGTTGCATACTTGCTTATTTCAGGACTAAAGCTTGAATATGAATATTCAATTTCTGACGGATATTTGATTATAGATAAAATTATTGCTAAGCGTAAGCGTAAAAGATTTTTAAAAGTCGATATAAAAATATTTGAAGAATTTTTCCCTGTTAATTCACGAGATGATAACTACGGAAAAATTCGCAAGTCATACTTTGCTGGTATGACTGATTTCGGTGATGATGTCTATGCGGCACGTTTTCGTAAAGAGCCATATGGAAATTGTATGCTTTTCTTTTCTCCGAATGAAAAGTTTCTTAAAGTTATGAGGCCGTATTTAAAACGGGAGATTGTAACCGAACTGTTAAAAGCAGAACGGGAACATCAGGTGACTGACAATGAAACAACAAATTGATTTGAATCTTATAAAAAGCAAACTCAGGAAGCGCGATCCATATGCTCATAAGGGCAGTATGGGCACGCTTCTTTGCGTATGCGGAAGCTATGGTATGGCGGGTGCCGCAATATTATCTATTCGTGCAGGGCTGCGCAGCGGCGTAGGGCTTATAAAAGCTGTTTTGCCGTCAAGTATTTATCCGATTGTGTCAAGTAATGTTTGGGAAGCTGTTTTTTTACCAGTTGAGGATTCAAAAAACGGCAGGCTTCCTTCAAGTGTGGCTGATTTTTTGATTAAAAGCAGCGAGAACGCCGGTGCTTGCCTAATAGGGCCGGGTATAGGACTTGACAGCGAAACCGAGGAACTTGTCTGCAAAACGGTTGAAAATTTTAGAATTCCGATGGTGATTGACGCCGATGGAATAAACGCTGTATCAAAGCATATAGATGTATTAAAGAAAGCACAAGCACCGATTGTTTTAACTCCGCATTTGGGTGAGATGGCAAGGCTTACGTGTGTTTCAATTTCTGAAATTGAGCGTTGCAAATCTGAAATTGCCGCTGAGTTTGCCAAGAAAAACAATGTAATTGTCGTTTTGAAAGGCCCAGGTACTGTAGTTGCTTCGCCAAACGGAGAAATCCTTATAAACACCACAGGCAATGCAGGTATGGCAACGGGCGGCAGCGGCGATGTGCTTTCAGGTATGATCGCTTCGTTTATTGCACAGGGATTTTCACCATACGATGCAGCAGCATGCGGAGTTTATCTGCACGGAGCAGCAGGAGATTTGGCTGCCCAAACTCTTTCGCAAACATCAATGTTGCCAAGCGATATAATTGAGCAACTTCCATTACTATTTAAAAATCTGGAACTATGATTTCAAGGGGATGATTGTATTCGCAGAAAAATCATTTGTTTTTTACTTATAATTATGTTGGCAGGTGTTTTTTCATCTTGCAAAAAGCAAGCGGATACTCAGAACATTCACTACGAATTTAACAGCGATGCCGATATTACTATTGGCGGAGCAAAATACAGCTGTAATCTTACGCATGTAGGGCAGGGGATTACAAATATCGAAATGAATAAGCCTGGCAATCTTGTAGGAATAAGCTATCAATTTGAGGGTAATACCTGTGAAATTGCTTGTGACGGGGTTAAGACAACAGCTAATGATATGTTGTTGCCTGGAAACTCAGCGCCTTCAGTTATTGCGGCAGTACTTGCGAAGATTTCTTCGGGAGATGTAACAAAAAAAGAGGATACAGCTGACGTCAGTGCATATGCAGGTCACTGTGACGGAGGAGATTTTACCGTCCTTGTGAATGACCTGAATAACTTTATTACAAAAATTGAGCTGCCTAAGGAAAATATGACAGTTGAGTTTTATGACCAGCAGCCAATGCTATAATAAAAAAAGAAAGAGCATTATACATGCTCTTTCTAAATTTAAATACTATTTTTATTAATAAATGCTTTTATTTTTCTTGCAATAATTTATTTAGCTCAGCCATAAATGTGTTTATGTCTTTGAACGAACGGTATACTGAAGCGAATCGTACATAAGCGACTTCGTCAACCGATTTAAGCATTTCCATTGCATATTCGCCAATAACTTGGGAAGTGATTTCTCTGTCAAGTGAGTTCTGAAGTTTGCTTTCGATTTCATTAACCATATTTTCAATGGTTTCCACGGAAACAGGACGCTTTTCGCATGCACGCAAAAGCCCGCGTTCCAGCTTGCTTCTGTCGAAAACCTCACGTGATTTATCACGCTTTACAACAATAATCGGTACGGTTTCGATAATTTCATATGTAGTAAAGCGTTCAGTACAATTTAAACACTCGCGGCGGCGGCGGATTCTTTCTCCGTCATCTGCTGGTCTTGAGTCGATAACTTTACTCTCCTTAAAATTACAAAAAGGACACTTCATACCCTCACCTCAAATAATCTGACTATTTGAAAGCATTATACCATATCTTGTGATTTTTGCAAGCATAAATATCAATTAGTTCTACCAGAAAGATGTTTTTCATACTCAAGCTGAATTGCTTTATAAGAATCTATAAGTTCGTCGACAGCGTTATAATTGTATTTGTATACTTCCAAAATCATATCGCCGTTATAATTTTGCCTTTCAAGCTGGTCAAATAACCGCTGAAAATCCATAGAGCCTTGTTTTGGCAGCAAGCAGTCATGTGTTATTGTATTATCATTGATGTGTATATGGACAAGTCCGCTGCCCATTGCCTCGCAAACTTTGTACGGGTCGTTTCCGCTACGCACGGATTGTTTAATATCAAGCACGAATTTTGCACGTTCTTTTAAATAGGATTTCATTTTAATAATGAAATCAGGATGCTGCGCTCTGAATAAGTTCACATTTTCCTGCGCCAGAGTGACGCCGTATTTATCACCGATTTCTGAAAGACGCAGAAAGTTTTCAAAATATTCTTCATCGGAAATACCGATTTCCGCTGTTTTTCTATCACCGTGCAAGATAAGAATATCAGCGCCCAGAAATTGAGCCGTTTCGTAATAACGTTTATAAAAATCAAGCGTATCTTGAACTCGACGTTCATAATCAGTAAAAATCAAATACGGCTCGTATCCTGAAGTAAAAGGATGAATCGATTTAATGCGGCAATTGTTATCATCGCACATTTTACGCAGCATTTTTAGAAATTCAGGCTGAATTTCGCTGATAGTATTAAAAAATATTTCAAAACGCCTAACACCTTTGCTGATTAACTCAAACAGAGCATCTTCAGTATAGGTTGGGTATAGACATGCTGTTGACACTCCGAAGTGAATCATATGACCCTCACGTATAATAATTTTGATAAAATAAATTTTATCTTCTTATTACAATATTATTACGGATAAAACGGTTTGTCAAACTAACATTTATAAAATTACAGATATTGGTAATATTGGAAACGGTTACAATATTTTTGCTTGTGATAATAGCTAAAAAAGGCTTTAACAAAATATCTATTTATACGAAAATAACGGATGAAGAGGATATATATTTAAAAAGTAACATTTTCTGATTGACTGTTTTATATGAATATTATATAATAATTTAGCTACCGATTTCAGGTTTATGTAATAAAAATCACATGTACTGTATTAACAAATCAATGCGGATTTATGGATAATTTTAATCGAAAGGCCTATGCTTGGTATGAGTCATATGAATGGTTTAAAATTGAAGATTACCGGCAGCCGCAGAAGGTTAAGAACTGCGGTTCTATTGTGCCTTGTTACATTGCTTGGTGGGTTTACAGCTACTTTTGCTTGGTTTTCATTAAGTAGTTTTTCTTCAATTGAAAATATGCAAATGACAATCGGTACAGGCGCACAGCTTTTAGTTGCAACAAATAATTACGGAACAGATTTAAGCAAATACTCCAATACAATTACAGGAGACATGATAGATTCTTCATTAGCATCTTATAATGTGAAGCTCGCAAGCTTTAAATTGGATCCTGTAACATCGTCTGACGGAATGAAGTTTTATTCAAAATCAGGTGTTCTGAGGGCAGAAAATCAAAATACATATTTAGAATTCAGTCTATATTTTATTTCGACAAAAGATATGTGGGTACATCTGACATCAAATAGTTCCGATACAAAGAAAAATGACGGTACATCGGTTACAACAACAACTGCAAGTGCTTCGGGAGTTACTCGCTGTGTTCGGATAAGTTTCTCCGACCCACAGAATGATACGAAAATCTATGAACCAAACAAAGGAACTCCTGTGGCAAATCAAGCAACTTTTGACTTGCCAAGTCCTATGAAATACACAAACGATAACAGATTGTTTGATTTAAAATCTTTGACACCGACAAAAATTACAATTCGTCTTTGGGTTGAAGGCAATGATCCTGAATGCGTAAACAACATTCAAAGCGCTCAATTAGGTGTGTTGCTTGGTTTTGCCGGAACTGATGAAAACAACGAAGTTATAGGCTGATAATATCTTTGGATTATTTTGAAATTAATTTTGGAAAGCAGGAGGGGTATTATTGTTTGGGAATAACTTAAAAGAAGACAAACCGTTTACTCCTGCGGATTTAACAAAACTAAGCGGTAATAACGATGTTTTAGATCGGATTTCTTCCAGAAAGTCAACAAGTAAACTTTCATCAACTAAAAAATGGCAGCGAATAGCTTTTTGGTCTCTGATTTCAATTGTTTCTGCGCTTTTGATTACTTTCTTTGTTTCCTTGTTTTTGACACATTGGGGCGATCTTGTTATAAGCGTTGATAAAAGTTTATCTGATAAAGGAATTATTATTGGCAATTCTTTTGATAAAAACGGTAATATTTTAAATCCGCAAGTTACACTCAATGCTCCTAGTTTGCAAGAAGTAACCAATATTACTCAAAGCTGGTTACCCGATAATCTTGACAAAACCAACGGTTCACATAATGGGAAAAATTATTTGGCTTATACATTTTATCTTGACAATAACGGTACTCAAAATGTTACATATCAAGGTGCATTGAAAATCACAGGAGTTTCCAAACACATGGATGAAGCAATCCGTGTGATGGTATATAAAAACGGCAAGCCGGTTGTTTATGCGAAACGTCAAATGGGCAAAAATACTGCTGAACCCGAAACAACCAAGTTCGCTGACGACTCTACGGTAATGAATACCGTAACGGAAAATTTAAAGCCTAAGAGCCATGACAAGTTTACAATTGTTTCTTGGGTGGAAGGTACAGATCCAGAATGTGTCAACGACATTATGGGAGGATATATTAGAATGTCAATGCTCTTCAGTATTGCCGGAGAAAAAGAGTAAAGATGTCTAAAGTATTTTTAAATTTTGTCTTGCACTGGGGATATATTTTAACACCTCTGAAAAAGAGGGAAAATCTGAGGAGGAAACACAATGAAAAAATCAAACAAAAGAAGAAGACTGATAATTTCTTCAGTCGCAATGCTCATGGTGGCTATGTTAGCACTCGGCTCAGCTACATATGCATGGTTCACCAACTCTACAACTGCTGCTGCCAACGGAATTAATGTTTCACTTGCTGCTCCGCAAGGCCTTTTGATCTCTGTTGATGGCGGTGCATCATTTGCATCATCCGTTAATGCAAGTCTTACTGGCGCTACATTATCTCCTGCATCCGGAAACTGTACAATCGGCAGTACTGATATGACTTTTTACAAATCATCTCTTGACGGTGCAACCCTTAAGCTGACAGCTTCACAAACAGCTGCAGGTGATTCTATTGTTGTTCCTAACACAACAAATACTGCAGGATATTATATTTGCATAAGTGCACAAGTCAAACTGTCTTCAGGTACT
>JAUZPX010000101.1 GCA_030705695.1 Bacillota bacterium | reverse complement strand
TATTTCCAAACAGGATGGTTTATGGAAGGCTTACTGACACAAACGCTTATAGTACATCTGATTCGTACGTCAAAGGTGCCGTTTATTGAAAGCCGTGCTTCAAAACCTCTTATATTCTCTACCATAATTATCAGCTTGATAGGTCTTACTCTTCCGTTTACCGGCTTGAGCGGCGCTTTAGGCATGGTAGGAATGCCGTTGCTGTATCTACCATATCTGGCAGGAGTTATAATTGTATATTCCACGCTTGTACAGCTAATGAAAAAAGTATATATCCGCCATTACGGAAGCTGGATTTAAAATTATATAAATAAAATATTTGCACAAAAAATGGAGGCTAATAAGCCTCCATTTTTAAATTCTATTGTTCTTTTTTAAAGTCATATACGTCAAACAATTCTTTCATAACCTGTTTGTCTGTAAAATCGTGAACCTTTTTAAAGCCTTCTTCTCCCATTCTCTTTAACAGATCTTGATCTTTAAGTAATCTAATAATTCTCTCCGAAAAGGCTTCAACATCATTCGGCTGCACCAGATATCCTGTTTTACCGTCAACAACAAGTTCTTTGTGACCTCTGTTTACAGTAGCCACAACTGGCTTCTTAGAAAGCATTGCTTCCATTATATTCAGCGGAAGCCCCTCACGATAACTGCATGAAGCAGATATATTGCAAATGTTCTCATATATTTCAAGCGTTAAACAATAGCCCAAAAATTCAACATTGTTCTGCAAGCCCAATTCGGCAACAATCTGCTTTAAATTAGCTTCTTCAGAGCCGTTACCTGCCAGAAGCAGATGGCAGGTCGGAAATTCTTTTATTATTTCCTGCATTGCACGGATTGCCATTGCTTGATTCTTATTTGGTAAAAGCTCGCCGACAACAAGAATAAGAGGATCGTTCTCTTCGTAACCAAGCTTTTCACGAGCCCTTTTTTTCTCGTCTTCTGTAAAAACAACAAATTTATCTGAATTCACTCCTACTCCATGTACATGACAAGCCTGTGTATGGAATCTTTCTGAAGCCAGTTTATAATCCTCATGCGTAATTGTAATTAACTTATCGGTGCGCCTTGACATTAATTTTTCAATCGGGTAGTAAACAAGCCAATTGATTTTCGAAGCACCCTCGTAAAAATGGAAGCCATGTGCCGTATAAAAAACTTTTGTTCCGGATTTTCTAAACTTATTAGCAGCCATTCTCGTTACAATACCGCCTACAGGCGTATTGCAATGAATGATTTCATAATGATTTTCATTTAAAACCTCTTTCAGCAATTTATATGCTTTAATATTGGTTTTACTAAATGGTGAACGGGCAAAAGGAATATCGTAAACTTTATCGGCAAAGTCGAGTTTCATTCCATTTTTTTCGCCTAAATTATTACGGGCGGCAACGTGTACCTCATAACCCATTTGATGAAGAAGATTTACAAGCGGTCTGTGAAATTGGCAAATATGGCTTTGTACTGTTGCTGTCAACAGAACTTTTTTCATTAATATTCCTCTTTACTGTTTAGCGTTATAGTTTTATATATTAAGAGCAACACTCTTTTTCAAGTCCCTGGATAATCACGTCAAAAAGACGCTCATTGTTCCCCTCTGAAACAAAGGAATTGTGCGGAGTCACAATCACATTTTTCATATCCCAAAGCGAACTGCTTTCAGAAAGTGGTTCTTCTTCAAAGACATCAAGTGCCACGCCGCAAAAGCGACCGCCTTGAATGGCTTCTATAAGATCCTCTTGGCAGATTACGCCTCCTCGTGCAATGTTAATCAATACACTGCCATGCTTCATCTGAGAAAATAATTCTTTGTTAAACAAGTGCTTTGTATCATTTGTAAGCGGCAGCGTAAGAACAACGACATCGCTTTTTTGCAATGCTGAATTAATTTCATTAATAAGGAAAAATTCGTCAACAAATTCATCCGCAACTGAAACGATGTCCACACCTATAATTCGGCAGCCAAATGCTGAAAACCGTTTACATACTTCGTGCCCGATGCTTCCAACGCCAACCACGCAGACAGTCTTATTATAAAGCTCTTGAATATTGCGAACTTTGTTCCATTTTTTATTTGACTGAGATTCATAAAAGCTCTTTGAACATTTATAAATTTCAAGAGCCTTTAAAAGAGCCCATTCCGCCATAGGAATACTGTAAACGCCTCTTGCGTTATTCAGTTTTATATTATGTTCTCTGATATAATCAAGCGGTACCCTATCAAGACCTGCGCTTGTAAGCTGTATGTACTTTAGATTTTTAAAATCATGAATATCGTTTGTTTGAAACAATCCGTTGCAAACAACAGCGTCGAACGAGCTTACATCTATATCGAGCTTTTGACGCTCATCCTGTACAAAAGTAACATTTTCGCAAAGCGACCTTAATTTATTCAGCTGTTCTTCTGTGTATTGAAATGCCCCTGTAAGCAAAAGATTCATCTTGTGTCCCCATTTTTTAAATATTTAACTAAATAAAATTATACCATAATTCACCAAAAATACAAGTGCAGCATCCTTGCACTTTTCACACATAATCAGACGCATTTTTCAAATGCTAATTATATAGTTAATGAACTTGAAAACTGTACTGCCTTATCGGTCAATTTTCCACTGCGCTGTGTTGTCCTCCTCGGAATCCGACAGGATTCCATCCTCTTCCGCCTTGCGCATCAAAAAATCGCCTCGCAAATCCATGTACACTTTTCAATCTCATTAACTACATATAGAAAGGCAGGGAATTTTATGAAATCTCTTTGGCAAGACCAAATAAAATGTGATAGCCACGATAGTCTTAACGGTGATATTAAATCAGATTGTGTTGTAATCGGCGGCGGAATGGCAGGACTTTTAACTGCTTTTCGCTTGCAAAATGAAGGAATTTCGACTGTTGTTTTAGAAGCAGGAACTCTGCTAAATAATGCAAGCGGACTGACAACAGCAAAGATAACTTCACAACATGGACTTATTTACGACCGAATAATCCGCAATATTTCATTTGAAAAAGCACAAATGTATTACCATAGCCAACAAAAGGCAATCGACGAATTTGAATCGATTATTCAAAAAAATCAAATTGATTGTGATTTCAAACGGCTACCTGCCTGCGTTTTTGCACTTAATTATAATGAAAAAATTAAAAATGAGGCTTTTGCCATCGATGAGCTTGGAATTTCCGCTAAATATATGCATAAAACCGAGCTGCCTTTCCCTGTTGAATCAGCTTTGTGCTTTGAAAATCAGGCAATGTTTCACCCTGCAAAATTTATGAAAGCAATATCAGAAAAGTTAACAATCTACGAAAACAGTCCCGCCGTTCATATTGAAAAAAACAAGGTGTTCACAAAATTCGGATCGATAACGACAAAACATACCGTCGTTGCAACACACTATCCTTTTATTAACGTTCCGGGATATTATTTTTTGCGAATGCATCAAGATAAATCATATGTAATAGCAATTAAAACAGAAAAACCGATAAATGCTATGTATATCGGCTGTGACGGAGAAAACATATCTCTTCGCCAAAGTAACGAATATCTTCTCGTCGGTGGGTCGTCACATCGAGTTGGCAGTAATAAAGGCGGCTGTTACGAAAAGCTTTATGATTTTATCCGTACAAATTATCCTAACAGTTCTTTTCATACTCGCTGGTCAAATCAAGACTGTATGACACACGATGGCATTCCGTTAATCGGGCAATATGCAAATTCAATGCCTTATGTATATGTTGCTACTGGTTTTAATAAATGGGGCATGTCATCATCTATGGTTTCCGCAATGCTCATAACAGATAAAATTATTGAAAGAAAAAACGATTATGAAGCTCTTTACACTCCTCAAAGATTTAATCTCAGAGCAAGCGTTGGTGGGCTGATTATAGATATGGGGCATTCCGTCGGAGGACTGACGGCAGGTCTTTTTGCAAGCAAAAACAAAAAATGCCGTCATTTGGGCTGTAAGCTTCATAATAATTTAGATGTAAACACACTTGAATGCCGCTGCCATGGCTCACAATTCACACAAAAAGGGAATGCAATAAACGGCCCTACTCAAAAAGGTCTTTTTGAAAAATGAATGATTGCCCTAAGCTTATTAAAATGCTATAATTATAGTCAATTAACCTAGAAACCGTACCGCCTTAGCGGACAATTTTCCGCTGCGCTGTCTTGTCCTCGTCGGAATCCGACAGGATTCCATCCTCCTCCGCCTTGCGCATCAAAAAATCGCCTCGTAAATCCTAGTACGCTTTTCAGGTTAATTGACTATAACAAAAACAATATGCGAGGCTTTATTATGAGCGAAAAAGGCAAGCGTGCAAAACAACTGTTTATGGACGGTTACAACTGCTCTCAGGCTGTTCTGGGTGCTTTTGCGGAAGAAATCGGGCTTGATTTTAATACCGCCGTTTTACTTGCTTCACCATTTGGTGGCGGCATCGGAAGAATGCGTGAAACCTGCGGTGCCGTTTCGGGAATGATGATGGCGGCAGGTATGCTTTACGGATACACCGATCCAAACGCATCAACAGAAAAAATTAAAACATATGAAACTGCCCGCAATTTAGCGGACAAGTTTAAAGAAAATAACGGTTCTATAATCTGTCGTGAACTTTTAGGGCTTTCTGCATCTGAACCAAGCCATGAACCCGAAAAACGAACAGACACCTACTACAAAAAACGCCCTTGCCCGGAAATTGTTGAGATTGCCGCTGATATTCTGGACGACTATATTTCTCAAAACAAATAAATCTAAAATAAAAGAGACGGTCAAAGACCGTCCGTATGATTATTCACAATTATATTTTTGCCGCTCTGTTTTATAAATGTCGTTACCGTTGCAATCAATAGCCACAATACAAGGAAAATCCTTAATTTCATAGCGGCGTATTGCCTCAGTACCCAAATCCTCATAACAAAGAATTTCTTCGCTGACAATACATTTTGAAATCAGCGCCGCTGCCCCTCCGATTGCAGCAAAGTAAACGGCTCCGTTTTCAATAATAGCCTCTATCACTTCATCGGAACGCTCACCTTTGCCAATCATGCCGAGAAGCCCCAATTTAAGAAGTGAAGGCGTGTATTTATCCATACGATAGCTTGATGTCGGTCCTGCTGGCCCTACTGCATATCCTGTTTTTGCAGGGGCAGGACCCACATAGTATATAGTTTCATTTTTAATGTTTACAGGAAGAGGTACTCCTTCTGAAATCAGCTTATAAAGACGCTTATGAGCAGCATCTCTGCCTGTTATTATCGAACCGCTTAACAACACGCTGTCACCTGCACGAAGGCTTATGATATCCCCACGGCTGAGCGGTAAATTTATTCTTTTTTCCATAATTCTTTATACCTTTCCATATACAAGACGTATTCCGAAAATTACATGTTTTAAACGATATCTTATCCGATTTCTCTGACTGCATGGCGTGAAACGTGGCAGCAGATATTTACAGCAACTGGCATACCTGCAATATGTGTTGGAAATGTTTCAATGTTTACGCCTAATGCTGTTGTTGTGCCGCCTAAACCTGCCGGGCCGATTCCCATCTTATTGATTTTTTCAAGTAATTCATCTTCAAGCTGTGCATATACTGAATCGCTGTTCTTAGAGTCAACAGCCCGAAATGTCGCTTTTTTTGCAAGCTGCGCTGCTTTTTCAAAAGTTCCGCCTATGCCGATACCGACAATTATAGGCGGACACGGATTAGGCCCTGCTTCACGTACTGTTTCAAGAATAAAATCTTTAACTCCGTCAATTCCGCTGCTTGGAGTAAGCATTTTTATTTTAGACATATTCTCGCTTCCGAATCCCTTGCAACCGCCAAGAAAACGAATTTTTGTACCGGGAACAATTTCCGTATAAACTATTGCAGGAGTATTGTCACGAGTATTTATTCTGTCAAACACAGGGTCTGCCACAACGGATTTTCTAAGGAATCCCTCTTCATATGCTCGGCGTACGCCTTCTTGAACGGCTCTTTTAAAATCTCCTTCTATCAATACTTTGTCTCCGTATTCCACAAAAAGCACTGCCATGCCTGTATCTTGGCATATCGGGATTTCTTCTTCTCCCGCAATCTCATTGTTTTTTAAAAGGCAGGAAAGCACATTCTTCCCTACCGAAGACTCTTCTGTTTTCAATGCTTTTTGAAGAGCCTTTGTAATATCTTTACCGATGTGATAATTACATTCGAGAAACAGTTCCTTTACGGTTTCTTCTACCGTGCTGTCTTTTATGATATTGTATTGCATATATCTGCCTCTTTTTGCATTAATTAATTTATAAATTTTTTTAATTATATCACACGCCATGCATTTTGAAAAGTGCAGGAAAAACTCAATAAAAAAACGTCATTCTTTCATATGAACATCACATTTCAGCGCTAAATTATACTCATGTAATCAAGATTAACTTTTTAAGGAAAGGGGCGAGTCCCATGAGCAAAATACTT
>JAUZPX010000100.1 GCA_030705695.1 Bacillota bacterium | reverse complement strand
TCAGGCGGTTTCCCGTTTATTGTCTGATCCCATAAATACTTAATTTTACTTGTTCCGTCTTCATAAATAAAAGCTTTGTTTGTGTAATCAATTCCTGTATCAACAAATCCAATTATTACACCTGAGCCTTTTAAGTCAAGATAAGGTTGATTCTGAACTTTAGTAATACCTGCTGCTTCTAAATCCTGTGCACCCAATAGCCCCATCACAAAAGGAAACAGCTTTATTTCGTTTGTTCCTATTTCATCTAAGAGTTTTTGCAAATCTTCCTGCAGAATATAAAGTATTGCATAATCATGAACTACTTTACCCAATCGTATATATGGTCTTTGTTTTAACAAAGTTTCAACGGCTTGATTATATTCGACTATAAGATCAATCGTATTGGGAAGCAAAATAAACTCTTCCAAAGGTAAATCATAAGGATTTTGTGTTGCCATTTATTTTCCTCCCTTAAAACTCTTTATGTTTTTTTACTTTATATGTACAAAAATAATTATTCCCTGCCCCGCATACTAACGAAAGAATTATATAAATTCAATTTACCATAACCCCACTGGTCACTAGGATATTTAATATTTATATCGCGAACACAGCCTTTAACTAAATAAGAACGAATGGAAAACGAGTTCATGTCAAGTTGATTTCCCTGAACAATTCCCCACTGAAGCATTAGAGCACAAGCGCCTGTTGTAATTGCCGCAGCTACACTTGTTCCGCTCATTTTTCCGACACCTTCCGGGTATATACCTGTAACATCTACGCCCGGTGCAACAAAAGCAGGATTACTTATTAGCGATAATCTTGACGGTCCCCATGATGATGGTGCATACAGACTTCCGTTTACACTGTTATATGCACCTATTGTTATAGCCCCAAGTGCTGTTGCCGGAACAACAATAGTGGTTCTCGGATCAGGTGCCAAAAACTCAATTTCAGGATCAACAAGACCTGTAATAGGCAGCCACATATCATAAATACCGTTAACTACTAAGTCACCAAAAATTGTTATTTTCCAAATACCCGGGGTAGGATCAATAATTTTGATAACAGTTAATTGACTGATAATTCCTAACCCTGACGGGAAAATAAATTCGATTATAACACGTGCTCTTTCTAAAACCAGCTTTGATTCAAAATGTGCTCCTGCTCTGAATGCAATCGGCCCGACAACCTCACCAGTTGGTGAAGTAATTGAAATCGATATTTTATCGGAAGAATAAGTCCATAAGCTAAAAAACATCGAACCTCCGTTTTTCCCCGCCTTAACTTCAATATCACTTGCATCGCCTGTTTTTGCAAGTATTCCATGCGCATGATGCTTCATATTGCTTTCATTTCCTGCTGCCAAGCATATTGCGCCATAATCACTTGAAATTTTAGTTATGATTGAATCTAATGCACCAAGTCCGTCATGACTTCCATAATTTGTTCCAACACTTACACATATTGAAGCGGGACGTCCGCAACAAGTAAATGCTTTATCAAAAATATAATTTATTCCTAGCGCCAAATCACTGGATTCATAAACATTATCCTGATTTTTCGGCACCAAAAAATAATCTGTTAAATACTTTTTAGCTTTTTTTAGCTTTACAATTATAAGTTCAGCATCAGGTGCTACTCCGATTAATTCATTATCTTCTCGGCTTGCCGCCGTAGCGGCTAAAAATGTTCCGTGCCCGACTGTATCACGTGAGGGAACAACACTAAACGGATTTTTTGATTTTAGAGCATCGTTAATTTGTGCATTGCTATATTCAGTTCCAAACAAATACCCCTCAGGTGGATTTCCTTTTATTGTTTGATCCCAAATATACTGAATTTTACTTGTTCCGTCTTCATAAATAAAAGCTTTGTTTGTGTAATCAATTCCTGTGTCAACAAAGCCAATTATTACGCCCGTACCTTTTAAGTCAAGGTAAGGCTGATTCTGCACTTTAGTAATACCTGCCGCTTCCAAATCTTGTGTACCCAATAAGCCCACTACAAAAGGAAGCAGCTTCATTTCGCTTGTTCCTATTTCATTTATAATTTTTGGTAAATCTTCCTGCTGAATATAAAGTATAATATAATCATTAATTACCTTACCCACTCGTATATATGGCCTTTGCTTCACAAAAGCTTCAACGGCTTGATTATACTTCATTACAATATCAATCGTATTAGGAAGAAAAATAAAATCTTCCAAGGGTAAATCAAAAGGATTTTGATCTGCCATTTATTTTCCTCCCTAATAACTCTTTTTATTTCTCAACTTTATATATAGAAAATATATCCGATATTTCTAAAAAAAATAATTATTCCCCACCTCGCATACTGGTGAAAGAATTATATAAATTCAATTTACCATACCCCCACTGTTCACTCGGATATTTAATATTTATATCACGCACACAGCCTTTAACAAAATAAGAACGAATAGAAAATGAGTTCATATCAAGTTGATTTCCCTGAACAACTCCCCACTGAAGCATAAGAGCACATGCACCTGTCGTAATTGCCGCAGCAACACTTGTTCCGCTCATTTTTCCGACACCGCTTGGATATATGCCTGTCACGTCAACACCGGGCGCAACAAAAGTAGGATTACTTATTAGCGATAATCTTGACGGTCCCCATGATGATGATGCATACAGACTTCCGTTTACACTGTTATATGCCCCTGTTGATATAGCCCCAAGTGCTGTTGCCGGAACAACAATAGTGGTTCTCGGATCAGGTGCCAAAAACTCGATTTCAGGATCAACAAGGCCTGTAATAGGCAGCCACATATCATAAATTCCGCTAACTATTAAATCACCGAAAATTGTTATTTTCCAAATACCCGGGGTAGGATCAATAATTTTAATAACAGTCAGTTGACTAATTGTCCCTAATGCAGCCGGAAAAATAAATTCAATTACAATACGTGCTTTTTCCAAAACCAGCTTTGATTCAAAATGCGTTCCTGCTTTGAATAAAATAGGTCCGACTATCTCGCCTGTCGGTGAAGTAACTGAGATTGATACTTTATCGGAAGAATAATTCCAAAGGCATATAAACATTGAACCTCCGTTTTTCCCCGCCTTAACTTCAATATCATTTGTATCGCCTGTTTTGCCAAGTACTCCATGCGCATGATGTTTCATATTGCTTTCGTTTCCCGCTGCCAAACTTATTGCGCCAAAATTACTTGATATTTTTGAGATATATGAATCTAATATACCGAATCCGTCATGCCCTCCCAAATTTGTTCCGACGCTTACACATATCGAAGAGGAACTTCCATTAATAGAAAATGCTTTTTCAATAATATAATTAATCCCTAGCATCAAATCTGTGGACTCATAAACATTTTCTTGGCTGGGAGGCACCAAAAAGTAATCAATAAAAAACTTTCTAGCTTTTTTGAGCTTTACAATTATTAAATCCGAATCAGGTGCAACTCCGATCAATTCATTATCCTCACGGCTTGCCGCCGTAGCGGCTAAAAATGTACCGTGCCCGACAGTATCCCGTGAGGGAACAACATTAAATGGATCTTTTGATTTTAAAGCATCATTAATTTGTGTATTGTTATATTCAGTACCAAACAAATAACCCTCAGGCGGTTTCCCGTTTATTGTCTGATCCCATAAATACTTAATTTTACTTGTTCCGTCTTCATAAATAAAAGCTTTGTTTGTGTAATCAATTCCTGTATCAACAAATCCAATTATTACGCCCGTGCCTTTCAAGTCAAGGTAAGGCTGATTCTGAACTTTAGTAATACCTGCCGCTTCCAGATCCTGCGCACCCAATAACCCCATTACAAAAGGAAAAATCTTTATTTCGTTTGTTTCTATTTCATCTAAGAGTTTTTGCAAATCTTCCTGCAGAATATAAAATATAGCATAATCGTGAAATACCTTGCCCAATCTTATATATGGTCTTTGTTTTACCAAAGTTTCAACGGCTTGATTATACTCGACTATAAGATCAATCGTATTGGGAAGCAAAATAAACTCTTCCAAAGGTAAATCATAAGGATTTTGATCTGCCATTTATTTTCACTCCCTTAAATAACCGTTTATTTTTTAAAGTCATAATATAAAAAAATTGCATTCTAAAGATGTTGTTTAATTATATGCACTTTAAATTGATAAAATAATAGTGCTTTTTCAAAAGCACTTTTACCGTTTTATTTACATAAAAAAGACACTTGCGCTGCAATTAAAACAAGTGTCTGAATTTTTATTTATTATTTTTATAAATAGTTGCATATAGTTGCATATCACTCCAAAAAATTATTTTCCTCCTTTCATATTAGAAAAAGTATTAAATAAATTCAATTTTCCATAACCCCACTGTTCATTTGGATATTTAATATTTACATCTCGAACACAGCCTTTAAGCAAATATGATCGAATTGTAAATGATGTCATTGTAAGTTGATTTCCCTGAACAATTCCCCACTCAAGCATAAGAGCGCTTGCACCTGTCGTAATTGCCGTTGACACACTTGTTCCGCTCATTTTGCCGACACCGTTTGGATAAATGCTGGTTACATCTACGCCGGGTGCAGTAAAAGAAGGGGTAATCAGAGGTATTCTTGTCGGGCCCCAAGATGATGATGCATACAAGCTTCCGTCTGAACTGCTAAACGCTCCGATAGCCATCCCACCTATGGCTACTGCCGGAATAACGACTGTATTTTTAGGTTCAGGAGACAAGAACTCAATTTCCGGATCAACAAGACCTGTAACAGGCAGCCACATATTATATGTTCCGTCAACAATTAAATCACCAAAAACTGTTATCTTCCAGATTCCTGGGGTTGGATCAATAATCTTAATAATTGACAACTGACTTAATGTACCTAACGCAGAAGGAAAAACAAATTCTATATCAACATGCGTCCTTTCAAGAACTAACTTAGTCTGAAAATGTGTTCCGGATTTAAAAGGAATACGCCCACTGGATTCACCGGTTGGTGAAGTAAGCAAAACAGATACTTTATCGGAAGAATAATTCCATAAGCTTATATATATTGAACTTTCTTTTTTTCCTGCCTTAACTTCAACTTCAGCTGTATCTCCTGTTTTTTGAATTATTCCCTGTACGTGATGTTTCATGTTGCTTTCATTTCCAGCAGCTAAACATAACCCAACAAAATGCGTGCTGGATATTCTTGATATGTATGAATTTAAAATACCAAGTCCGTCATGATTTCCCAAATTTGTTCCGACACTTATGCATATTGCAACCGGTCTCCCTAAAGAATGTGCTTTTTCAATAATATAGTTTATCCCAAACATAAGATCACTGGATTCATAAACATTTTCTTGACCTGGAGGTACCAAAAAGTAATCAAGATAATATTGCCTGGCTTTTCTGAGTTTTACAATTATAAGTTCTGCATCAGGTGCAGCTCCGATTAATTCATTATCCTCACGGCTTGCCGCCGTAGCAGCTAAAAATGTTCCGTGCCCGACTGTATCACGTGAGGGAACAACACTAAACGGATTTTTTGATTTTAATGCCTCGTTGATTTTTGCATTATTATATTCAGTACCAAACACATAACCCTCAGGCGGTTTTTCGTTTATTGTTTGGTCCCATATATACTGAATTTTACTTGTTCCGTTTTCATAAATAAAAGCTTTGTTCGTATAGTCAATACCTGTGTCAATAAATCCAATCAAAACGCCTTTTCCTTTTAAATTAAGATCAGGCTGGTTCTGAACCTTATTTATGCCGGCAGCTTGTAAATCCTGCTGCCCCATTAACGTCATAACAAATGGAAATACATTTACTATACTTTCTCCTGTTTCGTCTAATATTCTTTGCAAATCATCTTTCAGAATATAAATCACTGCATAATCCAGCAACACTTTACCGACTCGAATGTAAGGCCTTTGTTTTATAAGATCTTTAATAACATCATCATAAGCCACTAAAATATCAATAACATTTGGAAGCTTAATAAATTCTTCTAAAGGTAAGCTCTCTATAGGATTTTGATCTGCCATTTATTCTCCTCCCTTAAACCATTTATAACTTTCAAAACATTAATACACAAAATAATTGATTCGTATAAAAAAATAAGAAAATTGCTTTTTCAAAATGTTGTTTAATTATATGCAATATAAACTGATAAAATAATTTAGTTTTTTCAAAAACACTGTTTCCGTTTTATTTGCATAAAAAGACACTTGCGCTGCAATTAAAACAAGTGTCTGAATTTTTATTTATTATTTTAAAAAAATTTTTTAATTGAATATCACTCAAAAAAATTATCTTCCTCCCCTCATTGTTGTAAACGTATTATATAGATTTAATTTTCCATAACCCCACTGTTCATTTGGATATTTAATATTCATATCTCGAACACATCCTTTAAGCAAATATGATCGAATCGTAAATGATGTCATTGTAAGTTGATTTCCTTGAACAATACCCCACTCAAGCATGAGAGCACTGGCACCTGTTGTAATTGCCGTTGCAACACTTGTTCCGCTCATTTTGCCGGCACCGCTTGGATATATACCTGTTA
>JAUZPX010000010.1 GCA_030705695.1 Bacillota bacterium | reverse complement strand
TTCCGTTAACGGTAATGGAAAGGTTTTTCATATTTCATCATCCTTATAGATTATTTTTAGTTGATTAACTTGAAAAGTGTACTTGAATTTGCGAGGCTATTTTTTGATGCGCAAGGCGGAAGAGGATGGAATCCTGTCGGATTCCGACGATGACAACACAGCGTAACGGAAAATAGACCGCTAAGTCTGTACGATTTTCAAGTTGATTAACTATATGTGACAAGGCTTAAACAACTCATAAAGCGGAATAGCGGTCTTGTTTTGATTTTCCTGAAAGCCAAAGCGGTTTAATAACGAAAACAGATTCTTGTTCTCACATTGCAGATTAAGAAGTTTTCGATTCATCGAATATGACCCTGCTGAGCGAATTAATAAATCTACATTTGATTTTTTCTCATATGAAAGCTCATCAAAATTTTCACAGTCTACAAGATAAATATCAAGAATATTCAGTGCATTTTTTTCTTCGCTTATTGCAATATATCCAAGATCATTTCCGTCCTGCTCAGCCATTAGAACATTTGGAGCTTGTCCGACTTTCGGTAATAACTCTATTATTTTATTTAGTTTTTTTTCGTCTTTTAACGGCAAAACAGTAAGCAACTTAATATCTCCTAATTTGATTTGGATTTCGGCGGATTTGGATTCGTCGATATTTTTTTGATTTCATCCGGCGTTAAATCTCGCCATTTCCCCGGCTGAAGCATTCCCATTTTAACAGAGCCAATAGAAATACGCTTTAACCTTGCAACTTCCAAGCCAAGCTGTTCGCACATTTTTCTGATTTGGCGGTTTCTGCCTTCACGAAGAACAATTTCAAGAACGGTTCTGCCCTCTTGCTTTGAGATAACACGAACTTCGCAAGGAGCGGTTTTGTAACCGTCAATCATCATGCCTGTCATTAATGCTGTTACCTGATCTTCAGTTATTCCAGGTCTAATCGTAACACGGTAAACTTTATTTATATGTGTTTTCGGATGCGTAAGCGTATTAGCAAAGTCGCCATCGTTTGTCATAATGAGAAGTCCTTCGCTTTCACGATCAAGCCTTCCGACAGGATAAATTCTGGCATCAATATCCTTAACAAGCTCCGCAACGCATTTGCGATCCATTTCATCGCTCATTGTTGTAATGTACCCACGAGGTTTATGAAGCATAATATATATATTTTTCCCTCTAGCACCCGGTGTTATACGCTTGCCGCTAACGAAAACTTTATCTTTATATGGATTAACTTTATCGCCAATCTGCGCTTTTTGTCCGTTAACTTTAACATGGCCTTCCAGAATCAACTGCTCTGCTTTTCGGCGTGATGCAACCCCGCAATCCGAAAGCATTTTTTGCAGTCTAATAAATTGATTTTGTTGTACCATGTTATCCGTCCTTTTATAAAAATTGAAAAGGCTCCTTATAAAAAGGAGCTGTCACATTGTGACGTAAATTAATTTGTTTTTTAAAATAAGATTAATCTTTAAAGCCAAAAAACTCTAATATTTTTTGAAAGATATTTTTCTTTTGTGCTCTAAAATTCACTGTATTCGCTACTGAAATCTCATTTTGCGCAATCATTTTACCGTTTAAAGTATATTTTACTTCACCAATCACATCCCCCTGCCCTACAGGAGCATATACAAACTGCGGTACTTCAACTGTACGAACAACATTGTTCTCTTGTCCGTTTTCAATCACAATATTTTTCGTCATTGCACAATTTGTTGTAATATTTTCGCAATCTCCGCCAACAACAGGAATTGTTAGATGTAAATTTGAATCATCAAGGGTAATTCCTCGAAGTTTCGAAAAACCGTAGTCAAACATTGATTTATGGTCATTCCAGTCTGAAGGGTCGTTCAGTGTTACCGCAACAAGCCTAACGCCATCCTTTTCCGCAACAGAAACAAGGCAGCGGCCTGCTTTTTTTGTAAATCCTGTCTTGCCGCCAATACAATATTGATAGCTTTTTAAAAGTCTATTATGGTTTGGATAAGTATATATCGTGCCGTCTGGATTTGCAAATTTAACTTGCATTGAAGTTTTTGAGGTAATATCGGCAAAATCATCGTTATCCATTGCATAAGCAAGCAAAACCGCCATATCATAAGCAGTCGAACAATGATCGCAATCATCTAGCCCAGATGGAGTGACGAAATTTGTATGCTTCATTCCAATTTGTTTTGCACGCTCGTTCATTAGTTTTGCAAAATCGTTAAAATTACCGCTTATATGCAAAGCAACCGCATTAGCGCCGTCATTACCTGATGCCATCATCATACCGACAGCACAGTCACGCAACGTAAGCTTATATCCAGGCTTTAAGTACATTGATGAGCCTTCGGCAGCCATGCTGCTTGTAAATTCAAACGGCTTTGAGTCTGCCGCATAGGCTTCAAGAGCCAACAAAGCAGTCATAATCTTTGTTGTACTGGCAATTGGCAATTCCTTTTCAGCATCATGGCTTAAAAGAACCTGCCCATTATTTGCACAATAAAGAATCGACGCCTTAGCAGATACCTTTAACTCAGTCGTTGCTGCAAAAACTTGTCTGTTGCTACAAAAAGCAAGAGGCAGCATAATTGATATGCTCAAAACAAGACTTACAAGACGTTTGCGCAAAAACATCAACCCCTAAAGCACTAAAAATCCTACAACAGTTATTCGCATATAATATACTTTTTGCGATAGAGTTGTACTAAAATTAATATGCTTTTAGAGTGGTAATTTATACCTTAGATAATCGGATCGTCAATTACGATATCGCTTTTTTCTTCGGCCTTTTCGTTTCCTTTTTTATCTTTCTTGAAGAAAGAAGAAATTTTATCGATAACATCAGGCACCATAGCAACTACACGATCAGTAGCACCGTCGTATTTCTCAATACTTATCATTTTTACATCACCGTTTGAAATAGCGAGAAACCCTACGGGATTAATCGTTACTCCAGCACCGCTTCCGCCACCAAAACAATTTTTCTCTTGCTTTGTGGGGATATCGGAACCGCCGGACGCAAAACCATAGCTCACCTTTGAAACAGGTATAATAACCGTTCCGTCAGGGGTAGTTATAGGATTGCCTATAATTGTGTTTACGTCTACCATTTCTTTAATTTTTTCCATTGTAACGCCCATCAGCTCGTTAATCGGATGCTCACTCATTATTTATCGCTCCTTTATTCTCTTGAATATCTGATTTTAATTGTTTTTGCTTTGCTCTGAAAATAATCCGGGAAATATGAATTGAAGAAATCAAAATAAAAATCACACGAATTTTACCATGTATACAGCAATCAATTTCCGTTTCTTCAGAATAATAGTTTGGCTTAATTTTGATGTCGTGAGATTTTGTTTTGAAATTTGCTATTATTATGCCCGTTGATGTAAATACAGCGCTACATACGTAACCATATTTTATAGCAACATCGGCAGCATCATCACCACCGACTGAAATGAAAACTTTCATGTTTTTAATTACTACATAATTAGTCAAAGATTTATATACTGTTTTTGATACTGAAGCGAAAGTTTTAAGTAAATCCAAAATACCTTCAAGGCCTTTTTTCTCCCAAACTTCGCTTAAAAAACTTGGCTTAGCCATTTCTTTTGATTTTTTAAGTTGTTTTTCAGAACTTGTTTTTGGCTTCCTCTTTTTTTGTATTAAATAATATGTGAAAAATAATACTTTTAATTTTGCCTCAATTTCTGTTTTATAAGTAATAATCAAATTTACAGGGAGTAATAACAATAAGATTATTACAAGAAGGATACCGCAAATGATGTATATCGCCATCTGCCAGCCTCCTTTTTTAAAAAAATATCTTATAATAACAAACCAGTAATAACTTAATCTATTCAGATTTCTGAAAATTCAGGAGTCAACAGCATTTGGTTTTCATCAATATCTTCTTTTGAAATACCTTCCACTAAAACATCTTCTCTGTCGGGAAGCTGCGGAAGTTCATTAATGTTTTTTAGTGAAAATACACGCAGAAAGTTCTCTGTCGTTCCATATAAAAGAGGTCTGCCTGGAAGTTCCAGACGTCCTTTTTCTTCAATTAGATTTTTCACTGTCAAACTTCCGATAACACCCGAACAATCTACGCCTCTTACCTGCTCAACAAAAGCTTTTGTAACAGGCTGATTGTACGCAATAACAGCCAAAACTTCCATTGCCGCCTGTGATAAAGGCAGATTTCTCTTTAAATCCATAACACTTCGAATTACTTCTGCGTGCTCTTTCTTTGTTACCATCTGATAACTATCGTCAAGCCGAATAATTTCAAGACCCTTTTGCTCGTCACAGTAATCGGCACGTAAACTCTCAAGATAAGATTCTGCTTCTTTCGGCGAAAGCTCAAGAGCTTGTACAAAACGCTGAATCGGTACAGGCGTACCGCTGGCAAACAGAATTGCCTCCATCGCCGATTTAATCATAGTACCATTCAATTATGCTGCACCGCCCTTGTATTATTCGGTTGTGTTCTTTAAAACGACTTCTACCATCATGTTTTCACCACTGCCCTCTACTCTGACACGCTTTTCTTTAACAAGTTCCAAAAGTGCCAAGAAAGTTGCTACAAGATCGGATTTTCCTTTTAAATCTGCAAACAGCGAACGGTAACTTACTTTTGTATTTTTTACCAAACGCCGTAAAACATGAATAATCTTTGTGCTTACAGGAACAACTTTTTTCTCGACAATCCCTGAAAAAGCCTCTTTCGGCGGCGGAAGCCTGCGCTTTCCTCTGCCGACAGCAGAAGTATATGCATTTAAAATATCCATGCTTTTATGAATTAAATTATATGTTTGGTCATATTCAAGTTCGGCAGGCTCTCTGAAATATGCGTCAAAGCTTGCCATTGGTGCTAAAACAGCCGCTGCCTTTTTAAGCTCTTGATATTCTAACAGCTGCCCGGTAAGCTCTTTCTTTAATTCCTCAACTTCTTCATATTTTGGAAGCAACGAAACTGATTTGATATATACAAGCCGAGCAGCCATTTCAAGAAACTCGCTTTCAATTTCCATATCAGCCTGCTGCATTTCCTCAATGCTTTCCATATATTGCTCTAAAAGAACTGCAATTTGAATGTCATAAATGTTAAGCTTGTTTTTTGCAATTAAATCAAGAAGTAAATCAAGCGGTCCTTCAAAAACAGGAAGCTTATATGAAATCGATTCGGTTATGTTCTGCATCGAAGCTTCCCTCATTTTGTTTAAAATTAGAATTAAAATCTCCCAAACGGCAATCCAGTAATATATAATACCCAATTTGAAACATTGTCACCAAGATATCCTAAAATATTGCTAAACCCACCGAACATTATAAGCAAAAACAATCCCATAAAGAAAAAATTCTGATACTGGTACATCATTGAAACAGTTTTGTTAGGAAGGAACATAAACAAAACTTTTGACCCGTCAAGTGGCGGAATAGGAATTAAATTAAAAAGTGCTAAGTAAACGTTTATTTTAATATAAAAAATAAAAAACATATAAATATAACTTACAACTTGATATGATTCAAATGTCGGATGCCAAAAAGTAAATACTGCATTAAAAATTAATGCACCGGCAAGCGCTGCAACTATATTTGCAATAGGGCCGAAAATTGCGGTAATTGCCATACCGACCTTAGGATTCTTAAAGTAACTCGGATTCACAGGTACAGGCTTTGCCCAACCAAAACCAACAAGCAACAGCATAAGCGAACCGATGTAATCCACATGGGCTAGCGGGTTTAATGTTAATCTTCCGCTGTATTTTGCTGTGTTGTCCCCAAGTTTATAAGCTACAATAGCATGTGCCCACTCATGAAACGGCAAAACAATAAAAATAATTAATAGCAATGCAAAAACTTGTATTAACAAACCAACAAGATCAACATTACCGCTCAAAAATGTTGTTAGCATAGAAACTCCTTATAAACAAACATTATATTTCATATATACATATAATTATCCACTATATAGACAGTCAAATTATACCTTAATATTGGATGAAATTCAAGTAAAAATACGTTTATACACTTTTATTTTCCAAGAACTGAAAAAAATGCTTGCATTGTGCGAAATAATTTGATAAAATACCAATGTTAGTTTACTTCAAAGTAGTCTTATAAGGAGGTGCAGGCACATGGCAAAATGTGATTACTGCGGCAAAGACGTTTCTTTTGGCATTAGAGTTTCACACTCACACAGACGTTCAAACAGAGTTTGGAAGCCAAATGTTCAACGCGTGAAAGCAATTGTGAACGGTACTCCGAAACGCGTTCATGCATGCACCCGTTGCTTACGCTCCGGAAAAGTTACCCGAGCAATTTAATCGCGATTTGAATTCCATATTTGAGACGAGACATTAGGAGCCAATGGCTCCTTTTTGTTTTACTTTTTTTGCATAATTCTACCTGTGTTGCGGGTGGTTTTATTTTTTTAATCAACTATTTTACCATTATATAGGCAACCAATAAAAAGGGAGAGGTTTTTGCGCCTCTCCCAATTTTAATATATTGTGTTAATATTATGTTGTAGGTTGACCGATGCTGTACGGTACTGTCATTTTTGCCAGCCATTTTTGGATATTAGTTACATCTTTCAGATCGTTTGCTTTGTCGGCATTTACATCGCCAAAGTGTAAATCTGTAGCAGTAAGTACAGGATTAGTTGTCATTTTAGCAAGGTATTTCTGAAGCATTGTTACATCTTTCAGGTCGACGTTACCGTCATTGTTGACATCGCCTAATTTTCTTGTTGCAATAGGAGTTGTCGGGACAACAGTTGGGGCGACTGTCCCTGTAACTTCATTGATGTAACTTTGCGGTGCTGTAGTATAAACAGTAGTATCAGATGCTGTTTTTGTAAGAACTTTGTTATTCAGCACAACCCAAATATCACCCGAGAATCCAGATAAATCAAGGGTCTGAGTAGAACCGCTGTTAATAATGCAATTGTATGAATCTGCCGTTGTAAAGGTAATATCATACCACTGACCTTTTTCAAGTGTCATAGCTTTACCAGGCCAAGCACCTAACAAATTAACAGCTGTAGCACCTGAGCTATCCCAAGCATAAAGGCTTGGTTTCCATGCAACTCCATCAGCAAGTCTTACATGAACTGTAGTTTGTTTTCCTGAATATTGATATACATATGTGACAGTGATTTGACCATCTGTATATGTACCACCAGCGTTATCAGGAGATTTTGCAGTATCAATCGAATAGAATAAGACATTTGCAGGGAAAGTTGTATATGATGCGCCTGTTCTGTCAGTTGTAGTTACCGATGGTGAAAGGGTGGCACCGCTTTCATCAACGTAGTTTGTTACAACTGTACCGAATGTACCTGTATATTTCGTATATACATACGTAACTGTTGTATCGGTTGCTGAGAACACACCATTAGCATTTTCAGGTGTGCTGGCTAAATCATAATGCAAGCTTAAGCTAGAATCAGATTCTGTTGAATAATTCGTACCAATAACACCAGTAAGTACTTTTGTAATTAATGGATTGCTTGGATCAGCTTGATCAACATATTTTACTGTAACTGTACCTTTATTGCTTTGAATGTTGGCAGAATTAAAGCTTGCTTTATCAACCAAAACCATAGCAGAAGATGCTGGAACAGTAATTGTGTCGCCTGTGACCTCGCCAAGGCTCTTAACGCCAGCAGATTTATCATTTGCAATGACAATCCAGTCATTTGAAATACCGCTGCCTGTTAATGTTACGCTTTGTGCTGTTGAACTGTTGTTAAACAAGCAAGCAACCTGTGACCATTCATTGGTAGCACTTGCTAAATTATTTAAAGTATAAGCAACAGTTCCTGTTGGTGTACCAGTTGCAAAATTAATTGCTTTACCTGAAGTACTTGAAGGATCTCTAAATGCTGAGAATGCTTTTCTAATATCCATCATACCAGAATAGTATGAATCAAGATCGCCATAAGTTGAAAGGTTATTCCAATCAATCATGTTTTCCGTTGCAGCAGATGCATAGCTGTTGCCGTCACCGTCTTTGGATCTTGCCATTTCTTCGCCCGCCAACATGAATGGCGTGCCCTGAGAAGTCATTTCAATTGCAGCAGACATCTTATTCATCTGCACCAAATTCTCATAACGGGTTCTGTAATTACTTCCCGTAGGCATTACTGAATTTACCAGCCTGTCATAAAGCGTATTATTATCATGACAAGACGCATATGTAATTGTCTGACTGGCAGAACTCGGCGACCATGCGCCGCCTGTTGTATTACCTGTAATACCGTATTTAATGTTGTTAATTGTAGTTGCTGTTGAATCGCCTGAAATGAAGCCTTTTGCAGTTTTGCTGAATACACTACCGTGAATAGCATCTCTTACTGTATCATTAAAGAAAGAAATACGGTCACTGAGCTGAGAAGCGTTTTTCTGACTTGCCAAAACTGTGCCTGTATACGCACTTGGTGTTGTTTCAGACCAGCCTTCGCCATACATAAGAATTTTTTTGCCGCTTCCGTCTGCATATAAGTTATCGAGATCGGCACGAATGTCATTCATTGTTGTTACATCGTGAAGTCCCATAAGGTCAAAACGGAAACCGTCAATATGATATTCGCTAGCCCAATACATTACGGAATCTTCCATGTATTTTCTGAACATTAAATGCTCACTTGCTGTATCGTTACCGCAGCCTGATGCAGCTTCGAAAGCACCTGTTGAAGATACACGGTAATAGTAATTAGGAACAGTTTCGTTAAACCATGATGTCTTAGAATCACCAGTATGGTTGTAAACAACATCCATGATAACGCTGATTCCTGCATTATGCAGTGCCTGAACCATTTGTTTTACTTCATTGATACGAGTATTTCCGTTATATGGATCTGAAGAATATGTACCTTCAGGTGCATTGTAGTTCTTCGGATCATATCCCCAGTTAAAAGTAGAGTCATTAGTAGTATTCTTTACTTCGTCAATGGATTTAAAATCGTAGAAAGGATTGAGATGAACAGCTGTAATACCCAGTTGTTTAAGATAATCGATTCCTGTAGCAACTTTACCTGCACCGTTCAGAGTAGTACCTAAATCTGTGAAAGCAAGGTATTTGCCTCTGTGTGCTGCCGGAATGCCTGAATTTGAATTATACGAGAAATCTTTAACATCACATTCCCAAATGATTGCGTCATTTGGATTGTTTGAAAGAACGTGCTTATCAGTGCTCCAACTGTTTGGATCGGTAGAAGAAAGATCGCAAACCATACCTCTGTTGCCGTTTATACCAACAGCTTTAGCATAAATGTCAACAACTTCATTTGTTGTACCATTATTGGTTACAAGGTAGGTATAGTAATCATTTTTAAGATCACCGTTAATTGTAACAGACCAAAGACCGTTAGCTTGGGTATATGTCATGTCTGTTGTTGAAATTACGCCGGCTCCTGCCTCTGAGTCACTTCCTGTTTTGTACAGCTTAACCTGTACAGCACTAGCGCTTGGAGACCAAACCTTAAATGTTGTTGCAGTAGGAGTATATGTGCAACCAAGATCATTACCTGTATACGCCTGCTGATCGTATGCCTGTGCCTGTTGCATAGGCGTCAATGTTTCCGCTGAAACTGAAAAAGCAGTTACAATAGTTGAACTGACAATTAACAGAGTAACGAGAACGAGTGCCAGAATTCTTTTAGATTTCACTTCAAAATCCTCCTTAATTTTAAATATATAACAATCTTTGATTTGACTTTAATTCTAGTCATTCCAAAGAAAATTACCATAAATATCAGGTTTCTTCATCGTCATATAACTCTTCATCTATTTCGGCATTAACTTTTTTTGCTTTCCTCATAGCAAGAAATACCCCTGCTCCTGAAAAAAGAACTGCCGCGCCGATTACCATGAAAAGTATAAATGAACTTCCTCCAACCTGCTGAAAAATTGATTTAGGCAGAGCATAAACATACAATACGTTTTGTACTTTTGAGCTGAAAGTTCCGCTCATATTTTGTGGAACGGAAACAAGAGACAACCCGTTAAACTGAAGGGACTGTGTTTGATAAGTTGCAGATGTTTGGTCAAGCGGATTTGTAAGAACGCTTTTCTTCAAAATCTTTCCATTATTATCCATATAAATAACATTAACAATGTTTTGAGTCGCCCTTGAAACCATTTTATATTTGTATACAACCGTTATGTCTTTTTCCGTAAAAAGACCTGCGCCGTTTTGAGGCAGTGCATTCATGTCCAGGGCAAAATTTATAACTGCCGGAATTTCAGAAGTATAATACTGCTGTCCTACTCTGTTATTCATTACAACTGCATTGCAAAGATCTTGATTGTTATCTTCATCAATAAATTTTATTGTAACAGTTCCTTTTGCACCTGTATACTTTTTAAAATATTGGGTGGCATAAATAATATCTTTGGTAAAATTCCCAAAAGTTGAACCATCAGAACGCTTATAGTCATAATCGATTCCTAAATAGCTGCTAGGAGATACCTGATAGTCAGAGCCGATTTTACCGGAAATCGCCTGATATCCAATTACTTTGTTTGAATCTTTATCAACATTTTTTACAATAACCAAGCCTTGATCAGTTTTGATATTAGCAGCATCAAAACTTGCTTTATCAACTAATATAAGAGCCGAGCACGGCGGAATATTCACAGAATTGCCGTTTACTTTCCCTAAATTACGAACACCTGCCGTAAGATCATTTGCAATGATCACCCAGTCTTTAGGTAATCCTGTCCCTGTCATCTTAACGGTTTCTGTGTTGTCCTGATTGGAGTTAAAGAACAAAGCCATGTGCTTCCACTGTGATTTGTTTGTTGCTGTCGTATTAGTAATTTGATAACCAATTGCAGAAGAATCTGAACTTTGGAACAGTGTATTTGCACTGAGCGAAGCATTTATTGTGTTCATTGTCGAATCTCTTAACGGCAAAAACGCATTTCTGATTTCCAGCATTCCGTTATAATAACTTTGAACATCGCTAAATTTATCGAGATAAGACCAATCTATCATATTTACGGCAGGAGAAGATTTATAGCTGTTTTCGTTGCCGTTTTTGGAGCGCCCGAACTCCTCACCTGCCAGCATAAACGGAATACCCTGTGAAGAAATCGTAATTGCGGCACTTAGCTTGTTCATTGCTACAATGCTTTCTTCACGCTGATCATATTTAACATCACTTCCGTCTACCGAGGACGCCAATTTATCGTAAAGAGTCATGTTATCGTGGCATGAGGCATAATTAACAGTTTGCGACGGAACTCTTGCCCAGCTTACAGTACCCTTGGTCGCTGCGGCAAAACCGGAAAGCATATCGTTAGAATCTGCTTTCCCCTGCAAAAATCCCCACGAGCCTGGAGAATTCGGTCCTCTAAGCCCGTTGCGCATCGTATCGTTAAAAGCTCCGATACGCTCGTCTAAAAGTTTCATATTGCTTTGATTGGCAAGCTTAACACTTTTATCGACATATGTGTTCATATTCCAAGCTTCGCCATACATTAATAGTTGTTTTCCGTCAGGCAGTTTATCAAGCGCCGCTCGAATGCTGTTCATTGTAGTAACATCATGAAGCCCCATTAAATCGAAACGGAAGCCATCAACATGATACTCGCTTGCCCAGTATGTTACGGAATCAATCATATATTTGCGAAACATTGCACGCTCGCTTGCGGTGTCGTTTCCGCAGCCTGAACCGTTTGACCAAGTACCGTTTTGTTTGATTCTGTAATAGTAGTTAGGTACTGTGTCGTTAAACCAAGAATCTGCACCGTCATAGGTATGGTTGTAAACCACATCCATAATTACGCCAATTCCTGCGTTATGAAGTGCTTGTATCATTTGTTTGCATTCGTTTATACGTACGTTGCCGTCGTAAGGGTTTGATGAAAACGAGCCCTCGGGAACATTGTAGTTTTTCGGGTCATAACCCCAATTATATTGCGAGTTATCAATTGCATTTTCTGCTTCATCAACAGAGCCGAAATCATAAAACGGATTAAGCTGAACATATTTGATGCCCAACGATTTTAAGTAATTTATGCAAGTAGGAACTTTGCCTTTACTGTTAAGGGTTGTGTTCTGCTCGGTAAACGCTAGGTATTTCCCTCTGTTTTGTGCGGTAACTCCTGAATTTTGGTCATATGAAAAATCTTTAATCTGGACTTCCCAAACTGACGCATCTGTTGAGTTTTGAACAAGTACGTGTTTATCGTTATTCCAACTCTGAGGATTTGTACTGTTTAAGTCGACGATCATGCCTCTGTTTCCGTTTACGCCTGCCGCTTTGGCATAGATATCAACCGTTTCTTTAGTTACGCCGCTGTTCGTTACAAGATAAGTATAGTATTTACCTGCAAGATCACCTTTAACTGTAATAGACCAAACGCCGTTACCGCCGTTAATTTTCATATCTTTTGTTGCTAATACTTTCGCAGCTGATTCACTGTCGCTGCCTGTTGCGTACAGTTTAAGCTGTACTTTATCTGCATTCGGTGACCAAACTTTAAACGTAGTACTTGCCTTACTGTAATTTGCGCCTAAATCATTTCCATTGTAAGCCATTGAATCCAGTTGTTTGTTTATTGATGCATAGTCAATATGCGTTGCTGCCTGAGTTGGAAAAGTCATCCCACCTACGCATAACATAGACACCACAAGAAACACCACCAATAACCTTTTGATCTTCACAATATACCTCCCGGACGCACGTACACTTATGGATTAATTTTATCATATGCTAAAGGGATTAATTTTCTGAATAAGAAAATTAATCCCCTTTTTAAATTTTACCACTAACAATTATAAGTGTAAATTATTGTAGATTTTAACGAATTAAAACCCAAATTCCGACACAGTGGAAAGTTGTTCCTCAATTCGCAGTAAACGATTGTATTTTGCAACTCGTTCAGTACGGCACGGAGCGCCTGTTTTGATCTGACCTGCATTAACCGCAACTGCCAAATCTGCAATTGTTGTGTCCTCTGTTTCACCGCTGCGGTGAGAGATTATTGTCTTGTATCCCGCACGTTTTGCAGTTTCGATAGTCTCAAGCGTTTCAGTTAGCGTACCAATCTGATTAATTTTTACCAAAACAGCATTTCCTGCTTCAATAGAAATTCCTTTTCTCAGACGCTCTGCGTTTGTAACAAATAAATCGTCACCGACAAGCTGAATCTTATTTCCAAGAACCTTAGTAAGAGATACCCAACCGTCCCAGTCATCCTCGGCAAGACCGTCTTCAATTGAGATAATCGGATATGTGTTGCAAAGCTTTGTCCAATAGCTTATCAGTTCGACGTTATCCATTGATGTTTTGCGTTTCGGGAGCTTGTATTCCCCACCTACGAACCATTCGCTTGAAGCTGCATCGAGTGCAATTTTAATTGTATTAGTAGTGAATCCTGCTTTTTCGATTGCATGAATAATCAGTTCGATTGCTTCTTCGTCATGCGCTAAATCTGGAGCGAATCCACCCTCGTCGCCGACACCTGCAAGCTTTCCTTTTTCTTTTAAAATTCCGCCAAGTGTATGATATATAGCGCAGCATTGCATAAGCCCTTCGCTGAAGCTCTTTGCTCCCACTGGCATAATCATGAACTCTTGAATATCCACATTATTTGCGGCATGAGCTCCGCCGTTTAAAATATTCATCATAGGTACGGGAAGTTTATGCGAATATGCTCCGCCGATATAAGCATATAATGGAACATCAAGTGATTTCGCCGCTGCTTTTGCCACTGCAAGAGATACGGCAAGTATGGCGTTCGCACCGAGTTTTGTCTTGTTTTTAGTACCGTCAAGCTCCAAAAGAGTTTTGTCGATACTCATCTGGCATAAAGCATTCATTGAAAACAGCGCAGGCGCAATAACTTCATTCACATTTGCAACGGCTTTCAAAACGCCTTTTCCTTGATATCGGCTCTCGTCCTTGTCACGCAGTTCATGTGCTTCGTAAACGCCTGTAGAAGCTCCAGAAGGAACGATTGCTCGTCCTTTTACTCCGCAGGAAAGCTCGACTTCCGCTTCAACAGTTGGGTTTCCTCGGGAATCAATGACCTCTCTTCCCTTTATGCAAACAATTTTATTATCCATGTTATTACCAAATCCTTCTGGCTATGCCATTATTTATGTTTCGTGATAGTTTTCCTCTTAAATATTATTTTATGCTTTTATTTTATCACATCAAGCTTAAAAAGGGTATATACTGTTTAAAGAAGGAGGAATTAAATTGACTATCGTACAATACACTATGCAGCCAGGCGATACTTTATGGGGTTTGGCTCAAAAATATCATACAACAGTCAGTGATATAGCAAGTTTTAATGGGCTTTCTCAAACTGTAAATATACCGATTGGCCAGGAAATAATGATACCTCTCATTGATAGCGGTATACCACGCTGGTATATAATAAAACCCGGCGACAGCCTATATTCAATCGGGCAAAAATACGGTTTAGACTTGGATGATATTCTTGAGTACAATTACATTGATAATCCCGACTTAATTTATCCCGGGCAAATGCTTAGGCTAAAAAAGTAAAACATATACTAAGGGGCGGCCGCAAGAGACCGCCTCTTAGCCTGCGGCCAAAAACTTTTACAGCTTGAAGTTATATGTTTTTATATTAAGTTTTATATAATATCGGCGGTCATAAAGACTGCCGATTTTTTATTCTCCATCTTGGTATTGGTACCGTTTTAAAAATTTCTCTCTCTCCTTTTTCAACGTTTTTTCGCTAATCATTACATAAATGCATTCTTGACAACAGCCTTGAATATCCAAGGTTACTTCGTTAAGGGTACATTTTTCTTTGTCATGGTAAATACAAAAATAATTTTCACAGTACATAAACGTCAATCCTTATATATATAATAGACGGCTCTTGCCAAAATATTTTTAAATTTATTTCACTTTGTATCACTTTTACAACCGATTATATCACTTAATTTTGATAAAATCAATAATAAGTGCAAAATATGATACAAAATTAGGGGTGAACGTTATGTCAAAACAAAACAGAGAAAACGGCAAAAAGAATCTAATTGCAGAAAGACTCATATCAATTAGAAAGGATTTAATGTTTTCACAACGAGAATTAGCAAATGAATTACAACTCCATGGAATAGATATGGATAAAAACGTAATAACAAGAATTGAAACAAATAAAAGATATGTAAGTGATATTGAATTAAAAGCTCTTGCTAATTTTTTTAAAGTGTCATATGAATATTTAATTGATGGTGAAGAAAATAACAATTTAGAAATTAGTAAAAATGATACTAAAAAATAAATTTAAGACAACAAAATAAGAAAAGAGGCGGTCGAAAGACCGCCCCTTGGATTTTCAGAAGAGCTATGTATTTATCGTCTTCTGTTTTTACGCATTTAATCCAAAACTGATAGAAATTGCTGTATCAACACGCCCCATGGAATTTTCGTCAACCGTACCCATTTTTTCTTTCAGGCGCTGTTTGTCGATAGTCCTGACTTGTTCGAGCAGTACAACAGAATTTTTAGCAAGACCGCTGTTGTCGGATGAGATTTGTATATGTGTCGGCAAATTTGCTTTTGCTTGTTGGCTTGTAATTGCCGCCGCAATAACCGTAGGGCTGAAACGGTTTCCTACATCGTTTTGTATAATCAATACAGGCCGTACTCCGCCTTGCTCCGAACCTACAACGGGACTTAAGTCTGCGTAAAAAATATCTCCGCGTTTTATATTCACTATTTTCACACTCCGAAATTTTTTAATCGCTTTGATGTGTTTTTGAAAGCAATATTATTTTTGCCGTTCATATTTTGCTTTATTCAGTTTTTTACATTTTTTTGCTTTCAATTCATATTATTTAGTTTGAATGTAAATTGTGACCTTTATGTCCAAATTTACGTTTACAAGTTTTTATGAATATGATAGACTGAAAAAAAGCAGCGATTTGAGGAACGAAACATGAAAACAATTGTCTTTGATATGTACGGAGTAATTATGAAAGACCCAAAAGGCGGATTAGTGCCGTTTATAAACAGAACATTTCCGAATTTAAAAGATGAAGACGTTTATAAATACTGGATAAAAGCTGGCACAGGAGAAATGACCGCTTTGGATTTCTGGCGGAATCTAGGATTTAAAAATCCGGAAGAAGCCGAGAAAATATATTTAGAAACAATTGAAATCGATGAGGATTTTTACAAAGTTGCCGATAAACTTAAAAGCCATTACAATTTGGCTCTTTTATCAAACGATGTAGCTGAATGGAGCAGTTTTATTCGAAAAAAATATAATTTGAATCAGTATTTTGACATTTCAATAGTAAGCGGAGAGGTACATTTACGAAAACCAAACCCCGAGATTTTCTCGCTTTTGCTCCAAAAATTGAATAAGCAACCAAACGACTGCATTTATATAGACGACCGCCGAACAAATTTAGAAATTGCGCATAAAATGGGGCTTAATACGATTTTGTTTAACAGCAGAAACATGCCGTATGACGGGAAAATTGTAAATAGCTTCAGCGAATTGTATCAACTCTTACTTGATTAGAATTTTAAAATATGATAAAATGCACGCATATTTTATGAAAAGGATGAACCAATATGAAAAAAAGCACAACCCTGCGTCTTGCATTTGCAGGCGTTTTTACCGCACTGATTTTTCTTATAACATATTTCATACAAGTTCCAGCGCCGATTGCAGGCAATATCAATTTAGGCGACGCCATTATTCTGATTGCCGCATTATGGATCGGCTATGATGCCGTAATTCCAGCCGCTTTAGGCAGTGCATTATCAGATTTAATAAGTGGTTATGCTATTTATGCCCCTGCTACGTTCATAATAAAAGCATTAATGGCTTTATTAGCTGTTTTTATTATTACTCATATAAAAATTAAAATGCCTGCAAGAATCATTGCCTTTTGCGCTGCTGAAATCGTTATGATTGCGGGATACTTTTGCTACGATTTAATTATGATTGGCACCTTTGGTGCTATCGGAGACGTAGCCACCAATGCTATACAAGCAGTTGGCGGAATAGTTGTAGCTTTTGTATTATCGATGATTCCGAATCCAATGGAAAAACTTTTGAAATAAGATGAATATTTTCTAAAAAATTTCGTAATCGATTGTATTGACAAGCCCCAACCCTGATGATATAATAATCGAGTTACGAAAAATGCGAGTGTGCTGGAACTGGCAGACAGGCACGTTTGAGGGGCGTGTGTTGCATGACGTACGGGTTCAAGTCCCGTCACTCGCACCAGAATAATTTTTTGAAAGAAGTCGATTGTAGTTGATCGACTTCTTTCGTATTTTATGATAAAGCGGAGAAATTAGTATATCAAAATTAAAAGAACTCCCCACCTCAAAGATCAAGGTGGAGAAGACAAAAAGTGATGTAGTTTTACATTTTTATTATTGCAGATAAGCGAATATTATGGTAAAATTCTCTTAATTACAGTATAGGGGCTGAATTTAATGTCGTTTAGTTATAATAAACTTTGGAAACTGTTAATAGATAATAACATGAAAAAAGACGATTTAAGAAAAGCAATAGGTATATCTTCAAGCACAATTGCAAAAATGGGTAAAGACGAAAATGTATCCCTAGATGTTATTGATAAGATATGTGAGTTGTTTAATTGCAAGGTTGAAGATGTTTTAGAATATGTAAGTGAAGAATGAATGATTTAGTTAATATTGTATTATTTGATAAGAGTGATTCAGGTCCCGTCATTCGCACCAGAATTAAAAACCCATATTGGATTCAGAATAGTCTGAATGTCAATATGGGTTTTTACTTTACGTCTGTTTATATTTGTAGTACAATAATTAATAAATTAATTTACTTATAATACTATGAAATTATTGCATATTTCAGCGCAATTTTCTGATGTTTACAACCTGTCAGTGAAGAACTTAGGTTCAAATTATCTGATTGGAGTTGTAACAATGACAGAAGAAAATTTTAAATATCGCACAAGTCCATTTTTACTGCGAAACCAGTTTATTGGTGACGGTAAATTAAAAATCCCTATTGTTCCAAAATTTCAGGAAAGAGAAGATGATTTTACAGATTTAAAGCTAATCGGTTTTGACAAATCCAAACTTGAAGGTAATAGTTATCTTGACCGAATGGTTCATTTCTTCCTCTATGATTATAAATTTGAGCGTGTTTGGAAAAATCCAGACTTAGATTTAGAGAAGCTAAAACGTTACCGTGCGGTGTTAACGCCAGATTTCAGCATGTACACAGAAATGGCACCTGTATTGCAGATCTACAATACGTTTCGAAACCGTTGGTGCGGGGCATATTATGCTTCAGAAGGAATACGGGTTATCCCAACTGTTAGCTGGGGAAATGAAGACTCCTTTGATTTTTGCTTTGAGGGGATTGAAAAAGGTTCAACAGTTGCCGTTTCAACTTATATGGTATCGGAACATGAAAATCATAAAGATCAAAAGGATTTCTTTTTAAAAGGTTATAGTGAAATGCTTCGCCGCATCGAGCCTGAAAGAATTATATGCTACAACGAGCCATTCCCAGAAATGCAGGGAAATCTTGTGTTTGTTGATTATGATTTAAGCTCATGGCGTTATATGAACGATAACCCACATGTTCCGTCTAAATATGTTAAATATATTAATAATGTGAAACCATGTCCTGTAGATTACAAAGTAATTAGAAAAACCGGTTATATATTACCCGAGCAATTCATAGACAAAGGTATGGGTAGTGCAAATGGCGGTGAATGGAAACCGAGTAAAGAGGATGATGAACGTTTTTTGGGTGAGCCAGGCGAAGTAAAAATATCCCGAGCTGCAACAAAAAATGGCGGTTATTTAAGAGAGACCAAAATCGGTGATGATGGAAAAGCAATTGTGGATCGTCATTGGACGGATCATGATAGGCCTTGGGCACACTCTGATCCACATGATCATTCTATAGATTGGAGCGGCGGATATCCAAACCTCAGTTCACCAATTAATTATCCTGATGGAATTATCCCGGAATTTAAGAATTTCAAGGAGATTAAAGCTATGTCAAATATTGATAATAAAAACTCTTCAGAAGTTAACCGTTTTAAAACAATTAGCGAATTTAAATGGTGTGTTAACCATGGCGGCGAAGTAGAATTTGTTTATAATGAGAAATTCTTCGGTATTGCACATGATCCTGATGCTATTGCAATATATGAGGCAAATAAACAAGAAACAGAAAAATTATATAAAGATGCCGATGAAGCACTTGAATTTATGATTGACGGTGTGCGTTTGCGTGATATTATTACCGAAGTTGAGGTAACTGACAGAACAATATGAAAAATTCAAATTATATAATATTGTTGCTCTTTATAATATTAATTTGTTTCAAACAATTTTTATTGAATTTTTTAAAAAAAGATGTATTATTAAATTGTCAGGCAATCTCAGATGTCTCTAATATTTTAATAAAAACTAAACTAAGAAGATGAAGCACATGAAAAAAATAATTGCATTTTTACTTTGCATTGTATTAACAGCATCAATGTTTTGTATGTCGGCAAATGCAGCAAACACAAGTACAACAATAACTTTTAACATTACTCTGCCTTATGCACTGGTAAGCGATGCACATCTGTCGTTTGGCGGCAGTATTAACAGTTGGGCAGCGTCAGACAGCGCCTGGTATGCAACTAAAGTTTCCGACAAAAGCTATACTCTGACAAAAACACTAGACAGTTCATCTGTTGGTACGACTATTTCCTACAAGTGGACTGTTCAGGTTGACGGCGAAAGCTCAAGCGGCTGGCTACATCCTGAAACAACGGCAACAGGTGGATATGTTGAAAACCGCAGTTATACAATAAAAAGCGGTGCTAATATCGTAAACGATACAGTAGGTGGATTTCAAAATTTCTCGTCAAGCGGTTCAAGCGGTGCAGAAAGTTCTGTAACCGGCGGAACACTTGATATCGTAACGCTTACAATGAGCCAGTTTTCCGATAATAGAACGCGAAATATACGTATTTGGCTACCTAATGGCTACAACTCTAAGGATACTTCAAAAAAATATCCTGTTGTTTATATGCACGATGGTCAGAACTGCTTTGACTGGGTTACGTCATTTTCAGGCGAGTGGAAGGCTGATGAATCTGTTACAAACTTTATACAAAAAGATGGCTACGGCGGATGTATCCTAGTAGGAGTTGATAACGGCGGCACTCAACGTTTTTCTGAACTTTCTCCGAGTGGTTGGACAACATCTGCACTCGGGAAAAATTATATTACATCGCAAACAGGCGATCTATACGCTGCTTTCATAGTAAACACGGTCATCCCTTACGTAAATTCACATTATAACACCAAAACAGGCAACGCAAATACTATGATCGCAGGTTCGAGCATGGGCGGAGTTATGTCATTTTATATGGCAACAAAATATCCGTCAGTATTTGGTGCAGCAATGGTTTTCTCGCCTGCACTTCAGCTTTTTGACGACAATTCAACATCAAACTATATAAGTTCGCTTGATTCCTCACACATGAGGCAGCCAAAATTGTATATATACGCTGGTGGAAAGCTTCCTGCTGACTTAAACGGCTCAGATGCCGGTACAGCTTATGATGAAACATTAATCACACCTTATGTTAATTTTCTGAATTCAAAACTCACTGCAAATGGTTACTCAGCTACTAAGATTCAAACAAAAATTGATTTATCGCAGACTCATTCAGAATCTGCATGGTCTGTCTACTTCCCTATTGCTTTTCAGTGGCTATGGCTTACATCTAATGAAACATATGTTGTCGGAGATGCTGACAATAACGGTACTGTAACATTAAAAGACACGACAATACTTCAAAAATATCTTGCAAAACTTATTAGCTTATCCGATATAGAAATATTAAGTGCTGATGTTGACGAAAGTAAAACCGTAAATTTAAAAGATGTTACTGCAATACAGAAATATCTTGCAAACATAAATACGGGATATGATATTGGTAATACATTTTTTTCAGCATAGTCTTTATTTTATAGTTAATTAACTATATTACACATAAAAACAGCGCTTGTGAATTTAAAATCACAGGCGCTGTTTATCTTATATTTCCTCATCTTCTGCCAATTGCGCATTTGCAACCGCTTGAATGTTTGAAAAATCTTCGTTATAGCCATCCAGCTTGTTTTTGAAGTTTATCTTTTTCCCGAGAATTATATATATCACAACAAATATCGGTACACCGATTACCATACCGGCTAAACCGAAAAGGCCTCCTCCCAAGATAACTGAAAACATCATCCAAAAGCCCGACATTCCCATTGAATCGCTTAATATCTTCGGGGCAATAACATTTCCATCAATCTGCTGCAAAATAATTGTAAATATTATAAACCAAAAACAATCAATTGGATTTACCATCAGCAAAATGAACCCACAGATAACATCACCTATAATAGGACCGAAAATAGGGACAATGTTTGTAACACCGATAATCACACTGATAAGCACGGGATAAGGCCATCCAAAAATAGTCATAATAATAAAACAGAGCAAACCCATAATAACCGAATCAAGCGTTCTTCCGTAAATATATCGCCCACAAATATGGTTAGACAATCTGGCAACATCAAAAGCCGGCTTTACAAATCGTTTTGGTAATACAGCACATGCAACTTTCTTAGTTTGCTGAATTAATTGATCTTTACTAATAAGAAAATATATTGAAATAACAATTGCCAAAAACCAGTTGTAAAAGAATATAACAACTGAACGCAAGGTATCTACAGAAGCTTTACCGACTTTTATAAGGAAATCGCTCACGTTGTTGTTACCGTTTATTTGTGCAGCAAAACTCGCAAAACTCTTTTCAAGATCTATCTTATTTACCTTAAACCCTAAAAATCCGTTAAATCGGCTTGTAAAATCATTTATAAATTTGCTAAGAGAAGATGCATATGATGGCAGATTTGTAAAAAGTTGATTTATGCTGTTAATTAGCTGTGGCATAACTACAGAAATCAGTAATGTAATAAGCCCCAGAACAATTACATAAGACGTAATAATTGCAAGCGGCATACGTAATTTTGAAAACGCTTTATGTTTCGTCCCTATACCCACAAATACTTTTTCTTTAAAATACATAAACGGTGCATTAACTATAAATGCAATAACAAATCCGTAAATAAACGGTTTAAGAATATCCAAAACAAAAGTAAAAAATGAAATTATATATTCTATTCTGTATATAGCAAAAAACAAAACAATAGCGTAGGTAATCCACAAAATAACTCTTTTGAAACTTGCGCTTTTCATAGGCATTCCTCTCTGTTCCGGCCTTACGACCAAAGTGTCATCTGACTGCTTTCGGGCATTCCGTCAAGCGTTCCTATAGCCCGTAAGGCTTCAATTACTGTGCTTGATACTTTAGTTTTATTGCGTAAATCCTCAATAGACAAGTATTCCCCGCTTTGCCCGAATTCTTCCAGTGCATATGCCGCCGTTTCGCCAACACCCTGTAATGAAGAAAACGGCAAACGAATTTTTCCGTCCTCTATAACAAACTTTTTAGCTTTAGATTTATATAAATCAATCGGTAAAACGACAACGCCTCTTGCAAGCATTTCATTTACTACCTGTAAAGCAGAGTACTCGGCATTATCCTTTGCGGTAGCGGCAAAGCCTTTGTCTTTTATATCTTTCATTCGAGTTAAAACTGCTTGACGTCCTTTTAAAACCACGGAAGCGTCAAGGCCCTCACCGCGAACGCTAAAATATGCAGCATAAAATTCAGACTTATAATACACTTTATAGTAACCCAAACGTAAAGTCGCAATCATATATGCCGCTGCGTGAGCTTTCGGGAACATATATTTAATCTTCATACATGAATCGATATACCAGCCAGGCACATTATGCTCTTTCATGGCGCTAATATGTTCTTCGGTTAAAAACTTTGTTGCGCCGCCTTTTCTTACGATTTCCATTATTTTGAAAGCCATTTTGGGGTCTAAACCTTTGTGCATCAGATAAGTCATAATGCTGTCGCGCGTACCGATAACCTCTGAAATATCGCATGTACCAGCTTTAATTAAATCTGCTGCATTGCCTATCCATACATCGGTTCCGTGGGATAACCCTGAAATCTGCAATAAATCAGCAAAAGTCTTTGGCTGTGCCTCAACAAGCATCTGACGAACAAAGCTCGTACCGATTTCAGGAAGTGAAAACGTACCTGTTTGAGAATCAATGTCATCAGGTGTAACATCGAGAACATCAGTTGAAGTAAACAGCGACATAACTTTCTCGTCGCTCATTGGTACGTTCATAACGGATATTCCTGTGTATTCCTCAAGATAATGATAAATAGACGGAACATCATGTCCTAACTCGTCAAGCTTACAAATTGTATCGTGAATAGAATGGAAATCAAAGTGAGTTGTGATATTATCGGATTTCATATCATTAGCAGGATGCTGAATCGGACAGAAATCAAAAATATCATGTCCTTTAGGAACAACGACCATTCCGCCAGGGTGCTGACCTGTTGTACGTTTTACACCTGTGCAGCCGGTTGAAAGACGGAGTTCTTCAGCTTTATGATATGTCTTTCCTCGTTCTTCACAATATTTCTTAACATATCCGAATGCAGTTTTATCAGCAACTGTTGCAATAGTTCCTGCTTTAAACACGCTGTCTTTACCAAAAAGTTCTTCCGTGTAACGGTGGGAACTTGACTGCTGCTCACCTGAGAAGTTTAAGTCTATATCAGGAGTTTTATCTCCGTCGAAACCTAAAAACGTTTCAAATGGTATTTCTTGTCCGTCACGGTAATACTCTTCGCCGCAATTAGGGCAATTCTTTGGCGGTAGATCGAATCCGCTGCCAAAAGTGCCGTCTGTGACGAATTCACTGTGTTTACAGTTTTTGCAAATATAATGAGGAGCCAATGGATTGACTTCGGAAATGCCTGCCATAGTTGCTACAAATGACGATCCGACAGAACCTCTCGAACCTACAAGGTAGCCTGACTTTTCACTGTCGGCAACAAGCTTTTGCGCTGTCATGTACAACACGGAGAATCCATGTTTAATAATTGCCGAAAGTTCACGGTCAAGGCGGTCATATACAATTTGCGGAAGCGGATCGCCGTACATTTCTTTTGCCCGTTTCCATGTGATTTCCGTTAAGCTTTCCTGCGCTCCCTCAATAAACGGCGGGAACGTACCTTTCGGGATAGGCCGAATATCTTCTACCATATCGGCAATTAGATTTGTATTTTCAACAACAACTTCGTAAGCTTTTTCTTCTCCCAAATAGGAGAATTCTTTAAGCATTTCCGCTGTAGTTTTAAAGTAAAGCGGTGCCTGATTATCGGTGTCTGTAAAGCCCTGCCCTGCCATTAAAATACGTCGGAAATCTCCGTCTTTCGGCTCAAGAAAGTGGACGTCACCTGTTGCAACAACAGGAATATTCATTTCTTCTCCGAGTTTTACTATCATTTTATTATACTCAATGAGTTGATCTACAGATTTGACATCACCTTTGGCTATCATAAACATATTATTGCCAAGAGGCTGAATTTCTAGATAATCAAAATATGAAGCAATTTCTTTTATCTCATTCCAAGGCTTCCCCATTTTAATTGCCTGATACAGCTCACCAGCCTCGCAGGCAGAACCGATAATTAAGCCATTACGGTGCTTTTCAAGCACAGATCGTGGAATTCTCGGGCGCTTATAGAAATAGTCAAGATGAGAATATGAAATAAGTTTATATAAATTTCTGAGCCCCTGTTGATTTTTAGCAAGTATTATGAGGTGATTTGATGGAAGCTTTTTAATATCGCTGCCGTTAATTTGTGAGTTAATCTGGGTAACAGTAGTAATTTTATAGTCGTCTTTCAAGCGTGAGCAAAGTGCAATAAAAATTTTGGCTAAAACCGTTGCATCATCGGTAGCACGATGATGATTAAACTCTCCGACACGGAGATATTTTGCAACCGTATCAAGCTTGTTATTTTTAATATCAGTAAGTATAGAACGGCAAATAGGAACTGTATCGATTGATGAAAATTTATATTCAAAGCCGTGCCGTTTACTTGCAGCCTTAATAAAAGACGTATCAAATGGCGCATTATGTGCAATTAAAATAGAATTACCGCAAAAATCATAAAACGCTTTTAAGGCATCTTCCTCTTTTGGAGCGTCTTTTACCATTTCGTTTGTAATTCCAGTAAGCTCTGTAATCCTGATTGGAATTGGCATTTGCGGGTTAACAAAT
>JAUZPX010000001.1 GCA_030705695.1 Bacillota bacterium | reverse complement strand
TATTGATTTTTGACCTCAAAGAGCAGGATACACATGCAGGTGGTTCTGGATGTGGATGCGGTGCGAGTGTTTTATGTTCATATATATTAAATGACTTGCAAAATGGTAAATTAAAAAGTATACTTTTTGTAGCAACAGGAGCGCTTATGTCGCCAACATCCTGCCAGCAGGGGGAAAGCATTCCGGGTATTGCGCACCTTGTGCATTTCGTATCTGAGTAGAAAGATGTGATTCTATGAAAAAAATTGCTTTTTTTGATACGAAGCCATATGACAAAAAAGGCTTTGACGACTTAAAAGAGCAAAATGATTTCAATATTAAGTATATTGAATATCGGCTTAATCCCGATACCGCTTATATGGCAAAAGGCTGTGATGCTGTTTGTGCATTTGTAAATGATGTAATTAGCAAAGAAACGATTGATATTTTGAGTGAGCTTGGTATAAAAATAATTGCTTTGCGTTGTGCAGGATATAACAATGTTGATTTTGAGGCAGCGCTTAATAAAGTTCATGTTGTTACAGTACCGGCGTACTCACCCCATGCAGTGGCAGAGCACGCAATGGCACTGCTTTTGGCGGTAAACAGAAAGCTACATCGTGCTACACACCGTACACGTGATTTTAATTTTAGCTTAAACGGGCTCACAGGTTTTGACCTCTTTGGTAAAACTATCGGAGTAATCGGTACAGGAAAAATCGGACAAATTTTCATTGAGATTTGCAAAGGTTTCGGCATGAATGTTTTGGCGTATGACCCTTATCCTGCAAAAATTGATGTTCAATATGTTGGATTGGACGAGCTTTTTTCAAAGTCGGACATTATTTCTTTGCATTGCCCGCTTACGAAAGATACTTACCATATAATAAACGAAGAATCTATTGGAAAAATGAAGGATAATGTTTATTTGATTAACACATCTCGCGGAGCTTTGATTGACAGTGAAGCGCTTTTAAAAAATTTAAAAAGCGGTAAAATCGGCGGTGCTGCTCTTGATGTTTATGAGGAAGAGTCCGAGGTCTTTTTTGAAGACTTTTCAAATGAGATTATTCGCGATGATACCCTCGCCATGCTTATTTCCTTGCCGAATGTTATTATTACATCTCATCAAGCGTTTTTAACAGAAGAAGCACTGAACGAAATTGCAAAAGTTACAATTGAAAATCTAAATGAATATTTCAATAGTCAGCCTTTAAAAAATGAAATTTGCTATCGTTGCAATAAAGCTAACTGTGAAAAAAAAGCAAACGGTCGCTGTTTTTAAATTTTTATGGTAAATTTTAATATGACATAGAAAAAGCAAATTTCTGAAAAACTCTACCTTTTCTTAAAAAACTGTGATATAATTTACTCAAATAGTGAGTTAAGCTGAGTATAAAGTTAATTGTTTTTGGAGAGAAGCCAATGTTTCAAAGGATTCTGAGTATTGATGAGCGAGTAATCGCTGCTATTCCAAAGCTTTATTCAAAACGAAGAAATCAAATAATGATTTATATTTCAAAATCCGGTAACAACGGATTAGTATGGATTTTATTTATCTTACCTTTCCTTTTTGTATCAAAATGGCAACGGACAGGAATCAATCTGATTATTGCTATGGCTCTGGTACATATAATCGGGGAAGTGATTATTAAGCATATTGTATGCAGAACACGGCCAAGCCATTATATTCAAGAAGAAGATATGATAGTAAAACATCCAAGATACTATTCTTTTCCCTCGGGCCATACAGCCGCAAGTTTTTCTATTGCAGCGGCAGTAATGCTAAAATGTCCCTTATACATTGCAATACCTGTATTAATTTATGCGACTCTTATAGGATTTTCTCGTTTATATTTGCGAGTGCATTATTTAACAGATGTTATCGTTGGAATGTTACTAGGATTGATATGCGGTTTTTTATCCGTACAGTTTTTAAATCAAATATATTATTAATTAAGCCGAGCATAATGCTCGGCTATTTTTTTTGTTAAATCATTACGATAAATTTTTCAATCTAAATACCATTTGTTATTTTTTTAATTTGCTAATTCTTGCCATTGTTGAAAACATTTTTTTCTATATTGAAAGTTTTGAGACTAAATAACACAATTTAAGCAAAATCTTTTGATGGTTTCCACATAGTTTTCCACATAAATCTTCCGAAAAAACAATTTACGTCACGTATAATTCTTTAAATGAATAATATGGTACTAGGACGATTGAATAAATGTAATTAAAAATGCCAATAATTAACAGGAAACAAGAAAGGATGTGAATTGTTTTGGTTCGAGGAATAAATCGTCAAATTATTGAAATTATTGATACTGGAAATATGTATTATGAACGTGCATTGCTTGTGGTACGGCCTGAATATGCAGGGGTACAGCGTGCCGTGTTAGAACGGGAAGCAAAACAAGTGCTAAATGATATGCAATCGCCATCATGTTTAAAGAAAAGCAGTATGTTTTTATACTGGTTTTTACGATTAGGCGCTGCAGCAGTGGTTGGTGCAATTATAAGTGCATTGCTTTTATATGTTTAGCTAAAATCCTATATTGTTTTATCAATAGATATTATTAACAAAATAATTAAGCCTGCTTTCTCATATATTTTTGTGAGGAAGCGGCTTTTTAAGTTAATCAACTATTAAGCCTTCCTAATATTTTGGGGAGGGATTTTTTTGTCATACAATCATCTTAAAAAAATGGAGAAAATCGGATTTTTTGTAACGCTGTTTTTAGGTATTATACTGCATTTCTCCTACGGCTTTTCAAATAAAGCAATGTGGAGTATTTTATTTGGAAGTGTTAATGAAAGCATTTGGGAACATGTTAAAATCTTTGCAATGCCATATCTGTTTTGGACAGTTATTACATATGCACGTATGAGACTTCCGTTTAGACACTTTGTTGTGTCAAAGATACTTTCGCTTTATGTTTTTATTATTATTTCTGTTTCATGTTTAAGCCTTTATACTTCTATTGTTGGCAGTATTTCGTTCGTTGTTGAAATGATCTTTATTTCTATTGCAGTAGCAGCGGCATATATGTCGTCTTATAAGATTATTATAAATTTTAAAAATATTGACGATTTTTTTGTGCTATCGCTTTTTTTGCTTGTGCTTTTCTTGGCAATGTACATTTGCTTTTCGGTAGCTCCGCCTCAAATCGGGCTGTTTCGTGATGCTGTTACAGGACATTACGGAATTCGATGATTTTTTATAAAAAATTAAAAAAATGTTTTTTTATTCGCTATAATATGATACAATATTTAATATATAAAAATGTTTTTATAGCGAAAGGGTACAATATGGAGGAAAAACAAGAGCGTTCCTTTCAGGATATTATTATCGGAAGAAATTGTGTTACGGAAGCGTTTAAAAGCGGACGTAATATTGATTCTATTTTGATTGCCAGGGGCAGTACAAAAGGATCGCTTTCCGTACTTCTTGCGAAAGCCAAAGAAAAAGGTATTCCGATAAAAGAAGTCGATACAAAAAAGCTAGACTTTATGTGCAATCATGGGTCGCATCAAGGCGTGATTGCAGTTTGCGCATACGCTGAATATTCCTCTATTGACGATATTTTTGCCAAAGCTGCCGAAAAAAATGAACCACCTCTTATTGTGATTCTTGATGAAATCGAGGATCCGCATAATTTAGGTGCAATTATTAGGACGGCAGAATGTGCAGGTGCTCATGGAGTTATTATTCTAAAGCGTCATGGTGCTGGCTTAACTTTTACAGTTTATAAGGCATCTGCTGGTGCCTTAGCATATATGCCTGTTGTAAGAGTAACTAATTTAGCCAGTACAATCGATGAACTTAAGAAAAAAGGCGTTTGGATCTATGGAGCCGATATGGGCGGAGAAGATTATAAAAAATGCGATTTAAAAGGCGCTGCTGCTGTTGTTATCGGAAATGAAGGAAAAGGTATCGGCCGCCTGATTAAAGAAAAATGCGATATTGTTTTATCGCTTCCGCTTAAAGGAAATATAAATTCACTTAATGCTTCTGTTGCTGCAGGTATTTTGCTTTATGAGTTTGCTTATCAGCGCACATATAGTCAATTAACCTAAAAACTGTACAGCCTTAGCGGTCAATTTTCTGTTGCGCTGTGTTGTCCTCGTCGGAATCCGACAGGATTCCATCCTACTCCGCCTTGCGCATCAAAAAATTGCCTCGCAAATCCAAGTACACTTTTCAAGTTAATCGACTATAATTTTCAAAAATTAAGGTGTTTTGCCGAAAGGGGAGAATGCACTTTTATGGGCGATAATAAAAGAGAAACGGAAATCGATGCAATTTTAAAAGAATCCAGAGAGTTGCATTACAAAGACCTCAAAGAAAAAGAGCGCCTGGAGCAGGAACGTCTTGAAAAAGAGAAGTTTGAACAGGAATGCCTTGAAAAAGAACGTTTAGAGCAAGAACAAAAAGCAAAACAAGAAGAAGAACTGCAAGTAAAAGAGCGAATCGAACAAGCTCTTCGTGAACAGCAGCGTGTTGAAGAAGAACGCCTTGAGAAAGAGCGACAAGAGATTGCGCTAAAGGAAAAGGCTTTAAGAGAAAAGGCACGAAGAGAAAAAGAGCAGGATGAAAAGGAATTTAAAGAATATTTCGGGGTTTCTAAAGAACGTCATAAAAAAGCAAAAGAGAAACCAATGGAGGAAATATTCAGCAATAAAAGCAAAGAACCAAGGCTGATTAATCAGGCTCCATTGGATCTTGACAAACCAAAAACAGAACCGAAACCAAATGTCATAAATGAGGACAAACCTCAGTTGGAACCGACTTTCGATTTTGCTGGGCAGCTAGGTCAAGATGATGTGCTTTCAAGTTATGAAAAGCGTTTTGGAAAGCCTGAACCAGTAATCAGCGATGTGTCTGCCGATTCTAAGGTGCCTATATATGTTCATGACAGCGACGTCAACATTCTTAACGTAAAAGCAGGAAAGTTCTCTCAAGTCGTTAGGGAAGAATACAAAACATATAAAAAAATCAAGCATGTTTATATAACAACAGACAGCAAGCGAAATATTCCTCAGGAAAAAGAGGAAATTGTTACAGTGGATTCTGAAGAGAAACAGCCTTTGGCTAAATCAGTTCTCAATGGAATTTTCAGAATGTTTGCAAACAACGGCGAAGAGGAAGAACATGTTGCAAAGCAAAACAATTATGAAAAAACGGTAACTCTTGAGGATTATGAAAAGCCTGAGGATTCTCGTTCTGTAATGAATGAAATTGGTTCAAACATTAAAAAAATCTTTTTTCGCAATACTGTTTTAACGATTTTACTTTTGGGTTCGCTTATTGTTAATATTTCGCATCGTTCAAATTTGAATGCTGATAATATGAATTCAAGTTCGGATGCAATAATTTTTTGCTTTATTAATTTTGCATTAATTCTTGTGGCCATGGCTATTTGCAGCATGACAGTAATTAATGGGTTGAGCAAGCTTAGAAAATTCAAAGGAAACTCCGACACTTCTGTGGCAGTTCTTGGAGTTTTGGCGTTTTTTCAGTCTATTATTTCATTGTTTTCACCGTTGCCGTTTTATCAGACACAATTACATCTTTTCGGCTTGTTGGCTATTTTTGCATTTTTCTTGAATTCATTGGGAAAAATGTTTTTAGTAAATCGTGTAAGAGATAACTTTAAGTTTTTATCTTCAAAGGGAGAGAAATCTGCTGCAAAAATCTATGAAAAAGACGATATTGCACGCAAAATGATAAGCGGGACGACGGTAGAAAATCCGATTATAGTTTATCAGCAGAGAAGCGGATTTTTCAAGAATTTCTTAAAAATATCTTATGCTCCGGATCCAAGTGAAGAATTGGCGGCTAAAATTGCCCCGATTACTGCAACATTGTCACTTGTTGTTGGTATTGTTTACGGTGTAATAAACAAGGATGTTTTTGGCGCTGTTTCTATTGCCGCAGTTGTTGCAGCGGTTTCTGTACCTGCCGGCAGTTTGCTTTCTGTCAATGCATCTATGCGCCGTTTATGCAAAAAGACCCTGACTTCTGGCGCTATGCTTACGGGATTTCCAAGTGTAAAGCAATTCGGTGCTGCCACTGCTGTGATGATGGATAGCCGTGAGTTGTATCCTAAAGGTTCAATAATTTTAAATAACGTTAAAACATTTAATTCAGTAAGAATAGAAGAATCTATGTTGGCAGCGGCTGCAATTATGAAAGAAGCCGGCAACCCAATGGTTATGGTTTTTGACGATATTATTGAAAAAAATAAAAGTTTATTGCCCAAAGTTGAAAGCGTAATGTACGAAGATACATTGGGGCTTGTTGGATGGATTGCAGGAGAACGTGTTCTTATTGGCACTCGTAATCTTTTGGATTCCTATGGTGTTGAAGTACCTGACTCAAATCTTGAAAAGTTAAACAAAAAAGAAGGAAAACAGACGGTTTTCCTCGCTCATTCAGGTCAGCTTATAGCGGTTTTTTCAGTGACTTACAGAGCAAATCTCTATGTTGTTCGTGAATGTCAGCGTGCCGAATATAACGGATTGAGCCTGCTTGTGAGAACAACGGATTGCAATATCACAGGAGAGCAAATAGCAAAGGATTTCGGTATCTTTTTCCGTAGTGTTAAAGTTCTTCCAACAGGGCTTGGAAATGCTTGTGAAGAAGTTATGACGCAAAGAACCGAAGAAGATAAAGCATATATAGTTACAAAAGGGAAGATTACATCGCTTTTACGTGTGATTTCAGGTTGTGTGAAAATGAGGAGCAACACGTCTATTGTTATTATCATTCAATTGATTGCTGTGATTATTGGGTTGTTATTTGTTATTCTTATTGCATTTAATTCAAACATAAGTCATTTAGGCGACATTGAGTTATTTGGTTATATGGCACTTTGGGCTTTTGCATCTCTTGTAGCACCAATGATTCAGTTGCCGTAAAAAGCCTCAAAACTAATAAATATTAATTAAGAATTTAGAAAAATTCAGACTAGGAGATTTTTCATGAAAATTGCGCCGTCAATGCTTTCTTGTGATTTTTCAAAAATGGGGCAGGAAGCTAAGAGAATGACAGAAGCAAAAGCGGATTGGCTTCATATGGATATTATGGATGGTCATTTTGTACCTAACATTACATTTGGGGCGCCGATTATTAAAAGTGTGCGTGCAATCTCGGATTTACCGTTTGATGTACATTTGATGATTGAACATCCGTTAAAATATATTGATGATTTTTGCGATGCCGGTGCGGATATTATTACCTTTCATGTTGAAGCCAAGTCGGATATTAAAAAGACGATTGAAAAGATTAAATCAAGAAATTGTAAGCCGGGGCTTGTGATTAAGCCGAAAACTCCGGCAAGTGCGGTGTTTCCTTACCTTGAAGATATTTATATGGTTCTTGTTATGACGGTTGAACCCGGTTTTGGTGGTCAATCATTTATGGAAGATATGCTTCCGAAGATTAACGAAATCAAAGAAGAAGCCAAACGTCGGGGGCTGGAAATTCTTGTACAGGTAGATGGTGGTATCAATGCGAAAACCATAGGTGACGCGGCTGAAGCAGGTGCAGATGTTTTTGTTTCAGGTACTGGGGTATTTAAAGCTGAAAATGCGACTGCTGCAATTATGGAGCTAAAAGCAATTGCACTGAAAAATTCATAAATCGAAAAATAAAGCAAACCGAGGCGACATTTTATCGCCTCGGTTTTTTATAATTAAAATTTATTCTGTAGGAAGAGGTATGATGATTTTTGAACCTGTTGTTAAAGAAAATGGTGAAATAATACCGTTTGCTCTGGCTATATCTTGCCATGGTACCCCGAACTTATGCCCTATGTTATATAAAGAATCACTTGGTTGAACCGTGTAATAGAAGCGGCAGGCAGGGCAAGCGGGACATGAGGGATTTGGTGCGACAATTATAGGAGGAATTGGTCTTGGAGGTTGATGAGATGGTGGAAGAGGTTTTGTTGGACGTTCCGGTTTAGAAGGTCTTGAAGATCTCATGAAGTTAATTAAGTCGGATTGGTCATCCTTATCCGATGAAGCGACATTGTTTCGTTCAACAGCCGGGACGACAGGCTCGGGATCCTCTGTCGGCATTTCGGTAGTAGTAATATCGGGCTCTGTTTCAGAAGAAACCTGCTCATTTATAGTTTCATCAACAGGTTCAGATACAGCCTCAGAAACAGTTGGTGCAATTACTGCAATATCATCGGAATCATCAGTAGCTTGCATAACAGTTTTTGCAGTTGTTTTTGAATTGCCCGAAAGCTTGAAATGATTTGCAATCACGTCAGCTTCTGCGTTTGCAATTTTTTCTAAGTTTTCGTCTTTTGATAAGAACAAGCAGTCCTGCATATTTGAGTGGAATCCGTGTTCAATCAAAAAAGCATTTTTAGCACCTGCAGCAACGGCAGAACGTAAAACGCCAAGATAATCGGTATTTGGTGTTGTCGTTGAAGGACGTGCGATAGTACCTCTAAATTGGTTGCCCATAACTTTTGCAACTGCTTCTCCGATTTCTGTTGCAAACGGACGAGTTTCAGGTTGCTTTACTGAAATATATGAGGTAACTCCGCGAATGTTTGGGTTATCAGAATCGTCAGAGTGAAGGGAAATAAACAAATCAGCATCGGAAGCCATTTGTCCGCGCTGAGAAAGCGTAGGATTCTGAGTATCGTTAGTTCGTGTAAGGGTAACATCAGCTCCTCGAGCTTTCAGAGCGTCACGCAAATGGAGCGCAAGCTTCATCATTGTGTTGCCTTCGAAATATCCGGGGCAAACTCCTACATTATATCCGCCTGTATGACCGGGGTCAATAATTATTCTTGCCATAGTAACTCCTTCTTTATCATGATATTGAGGTTTATAGCCAATTAACCTAAAAACTGTCCGCCTTAGCGGACAATTTTTCTCTGCGCTGTGTTGTCCTCGTCGGAATCCGAAAGGATTCCATCCTCCTCCGCCTTGCGCATCAAAAAATCGCCTTGCAAATCCAAGCTCAGTTTTCAAGTTAATCGACTATAAAAATTCTCTATATCATTATATGAAAAGATGATTGTTTGGCTACACCATGGTATTTATTTTTTGATATATGCAGAATAATCGCTGTCACACTCAAATTTTTTTGAATAAAATGAAGTGTGACTATCGTCACAAAGTAAGAGAAGGGTGGTAGAAAAATGTACGAATGCAATAAAAACACTTGTGAGTCTTTAGCCTTGATTTTAAAATCAATCGGCACAGAGGAGCTCGCATTGGCACGTATCATTGAAGCTGAAAGTGAAAAACTAGAGGCAGTTTTGGGTGCTCATTATTTTGGAGAGGAAACCGATGAAGAAATCGAGGAAAATTGCGGACCTAAAAAACGCCCTGTAGATGTTGAAAAGCTACTTGCAGTTAATGAATCAATAAAAGAAATGTTAAACACGATTATTAAGAAGGAGCTTATTCTTCTTATGAAACTTGACAGCACGTTGGATTTCATGAGAAAAGAAATGCGTCTGTAATAAACTCGGATGTAAAAAGCCGCCGACAGTCTTATGACCTGTCGGCGGCGTAGTTTATTTTATTAATCTTTTTTTCTGGCGGACATCATTACCCAGAAATTGCAGACGCAGGTGATTTCCGATTATTCGAGATACAAAACGAGCTGAGTAAAATTTCTCCATCTCTTGTATTGTTAGGTTTGTGCTTATGATAGTAGGCTTATTCAAAAGCAACCGCTTGTTTAAAATATTATGGACGGCAGCACTTGAAAATTGCGTAGAAAATTCAGTACCTAGGTCATCTAAAATTAGTAAATCGCAATTAGTTAACATACCTTCGCTTTGCTCTTCGTTTCGATAGGAGAAATGTTCTTTTTCAAGTTTCGAGAGAATATCGGGAGCCGAAACATATACAACGCCGTATCCTTTATTAATAACTGCTCTTGCAATTGCAAGTGACAGATGGGTTTTACCTATACCAGTTGCGCCCTGGAACAAAAGGCTTTTGGAATTTGGCGTGAAATTCGCTGCATAGTCTTTACAAAAGTGAAAAATGTCTTCCATACGTTTGTATGAAGAAACAGTGTTGTCACTTATTGATGTTTTGGAATAAAATTCAAGAGAAAATGTATCAAATGATGAAAGAGAAAGAGGCGATAGCTTATTGAGTTCTTCACAGGCGATAGCCTTCAATAAATCTCGCAGGCAAGAGCACATAACTGTTTGATTATTTTTTTCTACATAACCTTTATCACTGCAAACTTCACAAAAATACTTTGGCTCAAAATAATCTGACGGAAGATCGAAAGTGCTTAATATTTGTGCTTGCTCGTTCAAAAGCTGTGTATTAGTTTCTTGTAAGTGCTGCAATTGCTGTTTTACATCTCCGCCGCCAAGGACAGCACGACCTGCTTTTATTGCAGTGGAATTAAGTTCATTTTCAATGATTGAAATCCTAGAAGCTTTTAATGTAAGTTTCTCTTTTCTGTTAATAATTTCATTTTCGGCTCGATTACGGCGATTTTCAAGTACTTGCTGTGCTTTATCCATAATTTCTTTGCTATATCCCATGAGAGCCTCCTATACACCAAAATTCGGGCAAACTAATCAAATATACTACTTGATTCGTATTCTTCAATATCGTATGAGGTTTCTTGTACTTGTTTTGAAACCTTTTTTTGCTTGGAAGCCTCTAGATCTTCAACTGTAAAAATACCTTTTGACTGCCATTTTTTAATGATTCCGTCAATATAGCTTAGTTTGTATTCGCCTTTTGATTCAATACAGCGTTCATATGCCTCTAAAAGCATATCATCGCTGTAACCCCAGATATTTACCCAACGATTGGCGCATTCAATTTGATTTTTAGTAGGAGCACCCGATGTGGAAATTCCAAAGAGTCGATTGACTTTATTTGAGGTGTCTTGATTTTTATTTATTTCTCGGATTTTTTCCTCTGCTTTTTGAACCGTAAAGATTTCGCTTTCTGCCCAGCCAATGCCAACCTTTTCAATATATGCCATGTTCTTTTTGCCTTTAGATTTGCAAAATTCAAGAAGCATCAATATAACATCTACCGGGAGTCCGTCGTTATCGTGAAGCATAAGCAGAGTTGAGATTTCTCCGTTTGAAATTAGACGTCCTAATATTATTTGTGCTTCTTGCATTAAAAAGCTTAATTCTTCTGATTCACTCATACGCTTTGCAACGAAATCAGGTTCCGGTCGTTGAGGTCGCACGGGCAATCTGATTTTATTTGTTTTGTGTTCTATATCTGAATGAATTTCAGCAGAAGATATAGTTTGTTCTTTGTCAAAAGTTATTACTGTTTTTTTTGTCTCTGCAGGAAGCAGAATGTCCTCTGACATCGTTATTAGCTCACGCTGCACCCAAAACAAAAGAGAATCTTTTACATCATTGACAGGTATGGAAAGAGATTTGCTGATATCCTCGGCGGAAATGGATTCACCGCTATGACGCAACAAATACAATAGGACTTTCAACTGAAATGTTCCTGCCAATTTTAAATCATTATCTACAACTTGTGCGGGAACAGCAAAAACACTGTTCCATGCGCCTAAATTTATTTTAATTCCCATGTTTTTGCCCCCCTGCTTTGCTTGTGTCTAAAGTTAATAAATACGCTAAGATTATAACACAATTAATATAATTTCGCTATATAGTTGACCGAAAAATTTTACAGATATAAATATTGACTTCTAAACTTTTTCAAAGTATAATATTAAGCAGTTTGCGGATGTAGCTCATCTGGTAGAGCGCCACCTTGCCAAGGTGGAGGTAGCGAGTTCGAGCCTCGTCATCCGCTCCAATAAATTTTAAACCCGATACTTAACATGTATTGGGTTTTTGTTTTTTAATTGCATATTTAGTTAAAAAATTCCCGCTTTCAATTGAAAGCGGGAATCGTAGTTCATGTATTAATTAATCTAAAATTAGATTATTCTTGAACTCTCTTGCGAGCAAATACAACAGCACCGGCTACTAAAACAAGGAGAGTAACTGTTGCGATAACAGCAACTGCGCTATCGCCAGTTTTTACTGGTGTATTATCTGTAGCGGATTTGTCAGTTGCGGCTATTGTAGCAACTGTTGTAGCGGCTGTTGTCGGAACATTTTTCAAAATGCTCGAATCAAAGCTGATTTCACCTGTTGTCGGGTTAAAATATTTCCAATCGCCTGCTTCCTGGACAGCACCGCTGTAAGGATTGGTTGATTGAGAAGTACTGGTAGGTATAACATAAATCATGTTATCAAAATTTGCTAGGCCGTTCGGGTAATTTGAATTGTAGCTAACATCATCTTTGTCTGCAGAGTAACCGATGTCATTATCAGGATCATTTCCTGTGTTTTTGATGTTTACTGTTTGATGATCGTAAGTTGAATCAGTATATTTAGGGTCAGTAGCATTTTGAGCAGTAACAGCATTGCCTAGGTTGTTAAAGATAATTACGTTAACTTCTATAGGCAAAGTGCAGGTCCAAATGTCATCATGACCTGGAACATTTGATACTTTTGTCATTGGATCGCCTGGCCAAGCGCCAACTTTATTATCAAATCCAGTACTTGACGTTTGAATCGGTGCCCAATAATAACATGCAATTGTTTGTCCTTTTGAAGTCCAGTTAGCCGGAGCTTCAAAATAGTAAGTAAATGTTTGACCGGAAAGTTTTGGGGTTGTAGCAGTTGTGGCAGCAGCGTTGCTTGTCAGCATTGCAGTACAACCCATTGCGCAAAGAAGTCCTAAAACTAACATTACGCTAACAAGTTTTTTTACCATTGATATGTCCTCCTAAAAATTGATTTTTCCGAAGTTACTAATTATTCACACTTCAGTGACCATATTATACTCTCTTTGTTTTTATTTTTCAAGTCAATTTCAAGTTCATATGAATAATTTGTGCAGATTTAACAAGTAAATATTTCGTTTTTGTACAAATTAAAAACAAGGTTATTATTATATTTCCAAATATTGATTTTTTTATAAAATTATTCATATATATGTGTACAAGCTTAACGCGTTTTGAAAGGTCGCATATATTGTTTTTTAATGTAATTTCGTTGCGGTTTTTCTTTACGTGTGATATTATTTATGAAGATAAACAAAGGGGATTTGCAAATGAACATTGCAGTTTTATCCGATATTCATGGGAATTTACCTGCATTAAATGCCGTTTTAAATGATATACAAAATAAAAATATTGATAAAATATTGGTTGCAGGCGACCATATTACTGATTTCCCTGAAATTAATGAAATTCTGCAAACATTACAAGAACTTACTCCTTATGTAATTAAGGGTAACCGAGAACAACTTTTAATTGAAAACGCTAAAGACTCTTTTGGAAATGATTGGGAAATTTATGATCAGTTTTCATCACACGCAGCTGCATTTAGGCTGCTTAAGCCAAAGGAATTAAGTTACATTCAGTCTATGCCGGAGCAAATTTCGCTTGATATTGATGAGGATTTCTCTATTCGCATGGTACATGGCTCACCGTTTGACATGTCTGAAGCAATTTATGAACATGACGTGGATTTGATGATGAGATGTACAGGGGCAATTTCGGAAAAATTGTTGATTTGCGGACACACGCACCGCCCGATGCTTAAATATGTCGGCGAAAAAATTATTTTAAATCCAGGTTCTGTTGGTGTAAGTTACTGCGGAAACACCACCGCCCAATATATAATTATTCGATACAATGCTGATGGTTTGAAATTTGAAATGCGTGAAATTCAATATGATTTTTCGGAGCTTCAAAAAGCATGTAAAGCGGCATTAAAAGACGGATATTCTAAAATTTGGCTTTCGCTTTTGCTTCGCTCTGTGAAGGATGGTAAAGATTATAACTTTGCATTTTTAAATGAAGTTATGAAAAATACCGAGAAACATGGAATTCAGACATTTCCGATTCCAAATGATATGTGGAATAAAACATATGACAGCTGGGCGGTGAAGGATCCTTTATTTCTTAATGTTATCTAAAGAATTAATTATATTTTATTAATTATATAACTGACTTTTTATTTTTTGTGCTTGGATGAACAGTTTTCTGATATTTTGTCTTTTTCTTCTTTTTCACAACGTTCTTTGGCAATTGATATTGTTGTTAGTGTATCTCCAAGCTGTGAAAAAGCAGCTCCCATCAATGCAATATCATCTGAACTGTGACCTTCAGAGAGTGCTACCGCAATGCCTGTAATTGAGGCTACAAGTGTGTTTGGGCAAATCATAAAAACACCTCCTACAGCATTATATTGAGAAAAAACATTTTGCGTTCAATACGGTTGAAAATAGACATTACAAAGATAATATAAATAAATTAAAAAAAATATACAAAACCTCCCGACCAAATTATCGGGAGGTTTTGTATATGTATTGTCCTATTGTGCATATATTTTATTGCAGATTACTTGGATTCTGACATTTCCTTGATGCAGTCGCCGCAAATGTTGTTACCTTTAAAGGTACGAAGATTTTCAGCATTACCGCAAAAAATGCAACACGGTTGATATTTACGCATTAATATGCCGTTTTCATCATTGAACAATTCGACATTATCGAATTTTTCTAACTGATATGTCTTGCGCAAAGGCGCCGGAATTACAATTCTTCCAAGTTTATCGATCGTGACAAGGAAACCCGACGGTTTCATTTTTTTAACCTCCTTTTTGTTCAATTTCCTATTTACCATTTGATAAGAACATGTATATTTTACCAAATAGCGCCAGATTTGTCAACACTTCTATATATTGTTATATAAAAGTTTCTATATCGACAGTTTAGAAATAAATTGTTTGAAACATTTATGTAAAAACACAAGTAAATTACTAATTAATCAAAGTGCAAAATAACGCAAGCACCAAATTACATTGTTGAGGTGATAAATTATGATGAACTATATCTGGGGTGGAATTATGCTTATAAGCATAGTGTGTGCTGTGTTTACCGGCAGAGTAGAAGCAGTGTCGCAAGCGGCTCTGGATGGCGCTAAATCCGCTGTTGACCTGCTTATCACCATGTTAGGTATGATGTGCTTGTGGACCGGGCTTATGAACATAGCTGAGCAGGGAGGGGTCACAAGTATGTTGGCAAAAATTTTGTCACCATTGTTAAAACGAATCTTCCCTGAATATGCAAAAGATTGCAAAACAATGCATGCCATATGCAGTAATGTGACTGCGAATTTTCTTGGGCTTGGAAATGCTGCTACTCCACTGGGGCTTGAAGCTATGCGAAGAATGGAGGAAAATAATCCTAATAAAGGTGTAGCAAACAACAGCATGGTTATGTTTGTAGTGCTTAATACTGCATCAATACAGCTAATTCCCACTTTTATTTCTGTGTTGAGAAAAAGCTACGGGTCTGCTTCTCCTTTAGATATTTTGCCGTGTATTTGGCTTAGTTCGATTTTTGGACTTTTTATTGGTATCTTAACGGCAAAGCTTTTAGAAGGTAGGGAGAAACATGGATAAGATAGGAAATTACATAATTCCTGCCGTTATTTTTATTATAATTATTTTTGGGTTTATAAAAAAGGTCCCTGTTTTTGACGCTTTTTTAAGCGGTGCAAAGCAGGGGCTTAAAGCAACTTATATGATGGCAGGAGCACTTATCGGACTTATCACAGCAGTAAGTATGCTGAAAGCATCGGGAGCATTGGACTTAATAACAAATTCTCTTATGCCTGTGGCGCAAAGCTTAGGTTTTCCCGCAGAAATTTTGCCAATGGCAATTATGCGTCCGATATCAGGTAGCGGATCGACTGCTTTATTGAATCAAATTTTAAAAGATCACGGCCCTGACAGTACTGTGGGGATGATGGCGAGTGTAATTTCGGGTTCTTCAGAAACTACGTTTTATGCTATTGCAGTATATTATGGGTCTGCAGGGGTGAAAAAAATACGACATACAATCCCAGCGGCACTTTTAGCTGATTTTGCGAGTGCTGTTATGGCAGTACTTTCTGTAAAATTATTTTTTGGGGGTTGACAAACCGAAAATGCGGGCATATAATAACACTAAATAAGATAAACCTGTGATTAAGAGTAGTATTTGCAACAGATGCTTTTTAGAGAGCCGCCGGTGCTGAAAGTGCGGTAAGCAAAGATGCAAAGAATGGACTTATGAGGGCAACGTGAAATTATTAAAGTAGCGAAGCCGGGATCTTCACCCGTTATCAAGGAAGCGCATATAATCGTATGTGGAGCAAGTGGACTGTTTATACAGTCAATTTGGGTGGTACCGCAGGAGTAGCTCTTGTCCCGATTAGTGGACAAGGGTTTTTTTATTTTTAAATTGAAATTTTTTGTTGAAAGGGGTTTTATTATATGGCAAAAATACCTTACCGTTTTTATTTATCGGAGGATCAGATTCCGAGACAATGGTACAATCTGCGTGCAGATATGAAAGAGCAGCCTGATCCGCTCTTACATCCAGGTACTCACAAGCCTGTAACTACAGATGATTTGTCACCCATTTTCTGTGAAGAGCTTGTTAAACAGGAGCTCGATGCTACAACACGTTTCATTGATATCCCTGAGGGAATTTTGGAAATGTACAAGATTTACCGTCCAGCACCATTGATTCGTGCATACAATCTTGAAAAAGCTCTTAAAACACCGGCAAAAATCTATTACAAATTTGAGGGCAATAATACATCTGGCAGTCATAAGCTGAATTCTGCTATTGCACAGGCTTATTACGCTAAAGAGCAGGGAATAAAAGGGCTTTGCACCGAAACGGGAGCTGGTCAATGGGGTACGGCATTATCTGAAGCATGTGCTTACTATAATTTACCGCTTACTGTTTTTATGGTTAAATGTTCTTACGAACAAAAACCATATCGCCGCGCCGTTATGCAGACTTTTGGTGCTGAGGTTATCCCAAGCCCAAGTATGACAACCAATGTAGGCCGTGCAATTTTGCAAGAGCATCCCGATACAACAGGAAGCCTTGGCTGTGCTATTTCTGAAGCTACGGAAAAAGCCGTAACAACCCCGGGATATCGCTATGTACTTGGCTCTGTTTTGAATCAAGTTCTGCTTCATCAGTCAGTTATCGGCTTGGAAGCAAAAAAAGCTATGGAGATTTTGCATGAATATCCTGACATCGTAATCGGATGTGCAGGAGGCGGCTCGAATTTGGGAGGATTGATTGCTCCGTTTGCAGCCGATAAAATCACAGGAAAATCAAATCCGAGACTTGTTGCTGTCGAACCTGCTTCTTGTCCATCACTTACAAGAGGAAAATACGCTTACGACTTCTGCGATACAGGTAAAGCAACACCTCTCGCAAAAATGTATACTTTGGGTAGCGGATTCATTCCTTCTTCTAACCATGCAGGCGGATTACGTTATCACGGTATGTCACCAATATTGTCAAAGCTATATCATGACGGCTACCTTGAGGCAACTTCCGCAAATCAGACAGATGTTTTTGAAGCAGCAACGATGTTTGCAAAAATCGAAACTATTCTGCCAGCTCCTGAATCTTCTCATGCGATTAAAGCTGCAATTGATGAAGCGATCAAATGCAGAGAATCAGGTGAAGCCAAAACTATCCTATTTGGACTTACCGGAACAGGCTATTTCGATATGACCGCATATACATCGTTCTTAGAAGGAAAAATGAACGATTATATCCCTACAGATGAAGATTTAGTACCAGGGTTTAACTCTCTGCCGAAAATTATGGAATAATAAATTCGTTTTATGTGGCGTAATTTTTAAGTAACGTTTAAAAAATAATAAAATAAGCACCTGTATTGTTATGGCAAGACATTGTCTTGTCCGTAAGCAATGCAGGTGCTTTTCATTTTTAAAATAACGTTATTTATGAGATGAGTGATTCAACAGCAGAGATCACGATATCCTTCGTCGATGTCGCACAAACCTTTCTCAATATCTTTTAAACCCTCTCGGATTTTCTGTGTACCCAAACGTTCATGGCCGGAAAAAAGAATATTTAAACCTGCACGGACGTCTTTCAAACCTTCACAGGCAACAGCATGGCCTTTTTGAATATCTTTGCAGCCTTCACAGTTTGCGAGCAAGCCTGCCAGGCGGCGTTTTTCTTCCTCACGCTTTTTTTCAAGCATTTTTGCTTTGCGCTGTTCAGCGGCCAATCTTTGAATTTCGCGACGCTCTTCTTCTTGTTTACGTCTTGTTTCTCGCATGTTTTCTGCAATGCGGCATTCACATGGTCCACCGTTATTTTTGCAATTGCATTCATTTCCCACTTCATTTCACCCCTTTATTCAAATCGGCATCTATAATCAGATGTAATTCATAATATGAAAAGCTGAAGTGTTATGTGAACAACCTTATTATTATCTAATCAACAATAAATCTCCAGGGTCTGTTTCTGTCTTCTTCTGAGGCGTAGTCGATGCCTACACGTTTTGAAACTTTATAATGCGGTGTGAATCCGTCATCTTCAAGCCATAGTTTTTTTGAAAAAACTAAATCTTCTCCGTTTAAATTTCTGTCTATTTGCAGATGCTTTGTTAGTCGCCCAGGACCAATATAGCCTTCGATTCCTCGAATCAGTACTGCCTGCGGGAATCCTTTTTCACCCGTGACGATGTTTAAAAGACTGTGTATTCCGTAGCAAAGATAAATATATGCAATACCGCCCTCTTCATAGAGGATTTTTGTGCGTTCTGTTTTTCCTTTGTGAGCATGGCAGGCGGTATCGCTTTCACCAAAATAACATTCGGTTTCGGTAACACGATGCTTATATATTTCGCCTTCAATATTTCGGCAAAGTAATTTGCCTAACAATGCAGGTGCTAAATCAACGGCGGAATTTTGATAGAATTCTTTTTTAATGCGATTCAAAATATCACAGCTTTCATAGATTGTAATTAACTATATATTAATTTATTTTACTCAAAATTTCAAATTTAAAAAATAATTGCATATAAAAATGCAATTAAAAGCTCTGTTTCGGTGTCCTTTGTAATTTCTGAGCTTAGAATTACCGAGAACCGAGCAAAAGAAGGCAACCGTCTGGGGAGGCGGCTTTTCTTATTGTTACGGGTTTCGAGAAAGGAGGTTTTGGCTTTTTTGGAAGAGAGCGAAAAAACGCTCCGAGACCAGGTTATTGACGGATATAAGAAACTGGCATTTGGCAGCATTTCCGATTGTATTAGAGCTATGTGCAGCGAGAATATGAGCGATGAAGAGCTAATGCATATGGATTTATTTAATGTTTCACAGGTAAAGGGGCAAAACGGAAGAATCATTGAAATGAAATTTTTTGATCGCATGAAAGCTCTTGAAAAACTCGAAACAACCGAATCAGAGCAAGAGAAAAAAGGCGAACCGTCTTTTTATAAAGCTCTGAGAGAAGGGGTGGAGGCTCTGCAAAAAAATAATGTTGAGCCGGAAAGCGATGCAGTTTGAAGTTTTTTCGAAGAAACAAATCAGTGCCTTTACTTGGTGGTATGGTCAGAGCAAACATGCCGGCCGTGACGCTATTATTTGTGACGGCGCTGTGCGAAGCGGAAAAACCGTTTGCATGGGGATTTCTTTTTTCTCGTGGGCGCTTTATGAGTTTAACGGCAAAAGCTTTGGACTTTGCGGAAAGACAATTAGGTCGTTAAGACGAAATGTTGTAATACCGCTTACACCTATTTTAAAAGAGCTTGGTTTTTTGGTTTGTGAAAAGCTTTCTGAGAATGTCTTAGAGGTATCTTACGGTGAAAACAGTAATCGCTTTTATCTGTTTGGTGGACAGCATGAAGGTTCGGCGGCTCTTATACAGGGTATGACTCTTGCAGGCTGCCTTTTCGATGAAGTTGCACTTATGCCTCGCTCTTTTGTGGAGCAGGCGGTAGCAAGATGTTCGGTAAGCGGTTCAAAGTTTTGGTTTAACTGTAATCCTGAGTTTCCTCAGCATTGGTTTCGTCAGGAATGGATTTTAGGAGCAAAGCAAAAAAATGCACATTATCTTCATTTCAAAATGGAGGATAATCCGTCTCTTTCGGAAGAAATGCTGTGCCGCTATAAATCTCTGTATTCAGGCGCATTTTATCGACGCTTTGTCGAGGGAGAATGGGTTGCGGCAGAGGGCGTTGTTTATTCCTTTATGACAGAAGAAAAATTTTGTGCTGTTCCCAAAGGGAAGTGCAGCGAGTATGCCATTTCATGCGATTATGGAACCGTTAACCCCGCTTCTTTCGGTTTGTGGGGAAAGAAAAGCGGAAAATGGTACCGTCTAAAAGAATATTACTTTGATTCCCGTAAAGAAGGATATCAAAAAACTGATGAAGAACATTATAAAGCACTTTGCATTCTGGCAGGAAACCATGCCGTCAAGATTGTAACGGTGGATCCGTCAGCAGCAAGCTTTATTGAGGTTATCAGGCGGCAGGGGCGATTTACGGTAATTCCTGCAAAAAACAATGTTCAGGACGGTATCCGCAAAGTAAGTTCAGCATTGAAAGATGGCAGGGTAAACATTTGTAACACTTGCCTTGACAGCATGAGGGAGTTTTCTCTTTATCGCTATGCGGAAAAAGGTGACAGGGACATGCCCTTAAAAGAAAACGATCATGCAATGGACGATATCCGCTATTTTGTTACGACCATTGCAAACAGAAGCGACGATGGTATTGTAGCCATTGCCGCAGAAAGAACGGGACAATCGTAAAGCTGATATCCCATTCGGACAATTTTGTTCGAGGCTTTTGATTGCCCTATAAAAAGAAGGAGGTGAGGCTGTGGGATTTTTTAAAAAACCTAAGCAACAGGATGTGGATTCTACCGTACAAACGGTATCCTCGGGGTCAATGAGTCAGCATCCTTTTACCGTCTTAAACAGATATGTTCCTTTATGTCAGGCTGAAATCTGCCTGTATAAAACTCTTAGAGAAGCTGTACCAATTATTGATGCGGCTATCGGGAAAATTGTTAGGCTAATTGGAGATTTTAATATCGTTTGTGATGATGAAAACACACAGACTTTGTTGAATCAATTTTTAAGAACCGTACAGGTTGGAGCTTGCGGACAAGGAATTTTACAGTTTTTGTATACATATTTTGACCAGATGTTAACTTTTGGAACGGCTGTCGGCGAGATTGTATTGTCAAGTGACAACACAACAATCGCGGCGCTCTATAATGCATCGCTTGAGGATGTTGAGATTTTGCCGACAGATTCTCCGTTAAAAGCACAGATCTGCCGATACAATGCTTTCGGGCAAAGCGAACCTGTTCCTTTTCCTACGCTGATTTTAACGACTATGCTAAATCCTGAACCGGGCGGAATCTACGGAACATCGCTGTTAAAGGGGTTACCTTTTGTCAGCTCTGTTCTCTTAAAGATTTTCAACAGTATCGGTTCAAACTGGGAACGTATTGGTAATGTGCGTTTTGCTGTTACTTACAATCCTGGCGACGATGTCAGTGCGCAGGCTTATTCAAAAGAGCGTGCTACACAGATTGCCACCGAATGGAGTAAAGCAATGCGTAATGATTTTGGCAGAGTCAATGATTTTGTAGCAGTCGGAGATGTATCAATTAAAGTTATCGGTGCGGATAATCAGGTTCTTGACAGCGAAGTACCTGTTCGCCAAATTTTAGAGCAAATTGTCTCAAAATTCGGTATTCCTCCGTTTTTGCTTGGGCTTTCTTGGTCAAGTAGCGAAAGAATGTCCTCACAGCAATCAGACATCTTAACAAGCGAGCTGGAATATTACAGAAGTTTGTTAAATCAGACAATCGGAAAAATCTGTTCCATGTGGTTGCGCCTTAACGGTAAGGACGATGACTTTGAAATCAAATGGAACAACATTAATCTTCAGGACGAGGTCGGTTTGGCAAACGCAAGATATTTAAACGCAAAAGCGTCTCAACTTGAGGCTCAAATGACGGAGGTGAATCAGTGAAAACAGCAGAAATTTTAAAAAGTGCAGAGAACAGTCAAGTTACTGAAAAAGATTTGGAACTTATTAATCAATATACTCGTCGGGTATTGTCAGCAGATGAAGTTTATACGTTCTCTGTCGTGTTGTGCGACAACGATATCGATAGGGATTTCGAGAGGTTTTCGGTGGAAGCCTTGTTTGCGCTGCAAAAGCTTTTCTTAGGGAAAACAGGTGTGTTCGACCACGAAGCAAAAGCTGAAAATCAAACCGCAAGGATTTACGACTGCTTTGTTGAAGCTATTGAAAACAAGAAAACCCAAAGCGGAGATGACTATTTTCGATTAACGGCAAAAGCATATTTGCCGCGTTCGAAAAAGAATGAGGACTTTATTTTAAGTATTGATTCAGGTATGCAAAAGGAAGTTAGTGTAGGCTGTAGCGTACAGAAATTCACTTGTTCCGTTTGCGGTGCCGATATGAAGAAAGGTTCCTGCGGGCATCAAAAAGGAAAAACATATAAAGACGGCATTTGCCATACGGTTTTAAGCGAACCCATTGATGCCTATGAATGGTCATTTGTGGCGGTTCCTGCTCAACGTGCGGCAGGCGTCATAAAGCAATTTGAATTTTTTAAGGAGGATATCAAATTGACGGATATTATGAAAAAACTGGGCGGTTCGTCGGCAGTTTCTTTTAACAGCGAAGAAGCAAAAGCACTTGCAGCAGAAATTGCCGAATTGCAAAATCTTGCGAAAGACGGACAAGCCTATAAAAATGAGCTGCAAAACGAGGTTATTCGTTTAAGCGCAATTGTTCAGCCTGAGATAACGAAAAAAACTATTGAAAGCGTTACCGATAAGCTAAACATTGATGAGCTGAAAGAATTTAAAAAGGCATATGAGGCAAAATCAGCTGATTTTCTTCCACCAAGACCTCAGATTAACGCTCATAAGCAAGAACAAAAACAATTAACAAAAAACAACGAATTTCGAATTTAATTTGAAAGGAAATTAGGATATGAATATTTCATTTTTAGGCTATGGGGAAAGAATAGTTACTTTTTCTGCCGATTCAAGTCTTACCTGTGCAGGCGTACCTGTTAAAGTAACAGATAATGGCACTGTATCACCAAGCGGTGACGGAGATGACATTTGCGGTATAGCTGTCAGTGTATCAAACGGATATGCTTCTGTACAGCTTGGAGGTTATGTTTCAGTTCCAATGAGCGGTACTGTTAATGTAGGTTACCAAAACCTCTGTGCTGCTGCCGGCGGGAAAGTAAAAGCCGACGCAACAAAAGGCAGAAAGCTGCTTGTTCTTGATGTTACAAACGGCAATGTCGGATTTATTCTTTAATTTAGGAGGAAAAAATAATGGCAAATTACGAAACAATTACATTGGAAAAAGGTATGTACAATATTAACGGAAAAAGCCTTACCAATGTACTGGAAGAACTTGACCCGAGTGAAAACTACGAAAGCACTCCTCTTGGCGGTCTTGATGCTTACGAGCGTCAGTTAAAGCGTTTTAATATAAAAGTAAATGGTATCGGAAGCGATACTGTAGAGAAATTTTTTCAAAATACAAGCAGTTCAGCACTGTTCCCTGAGTATGTAAGAAGAGCTGTTTATCAGGGAATGACAAATGCCGATATGCTTCCGCAAATTGTCGCTACAGTAACAAATATTAACGGTATGGATTACCGCAGCATTACAACAGTAGCTTCTCAAAGCGAAAAATCCCTGAAGCCTGTAAAAGAGTCAGCAGCAATTCCGCAGATTATGATTAAAATGCAGGATAACCTTGTTAATCTGCAAAAACACGGAAGAATGCTTGTTTCTTCATATGAAGCATTGCGTTTCCAACGTCTTGATTTATTTACAGTCACACTTCGCCAGATCGGCGCACAAATGGCAAGAACACAGCTTGGCGATGCTGTAAATGTTTTGTTAAACGGTGACGGTAACGGAAATCCTTGTGCTGCGATAACAACTGCAACACCGGGTACCGTAACTTACAATGATCTTTTAAAACTCTGGGGCAGCCTTGCTCCTTATGAGCTGAATACTTTGTTGGCTCCGACATCTGTAGTTCAAACACTTTTAAGCATGCCAGAGATGAAAGACTCACTTGCAGGCTTAAACTTCCAGGGTACAGGCAAAATGATTACTCCTATGGGTGCATCGTTACTTCATGTTCCAAGCATACCAGGTAATACGATTATCGGACTTGACAGTTCTTGTGCTCTTGAAATGGTACAGGCAGGAGATATTTTGCTCGATTCTGACAAGCTTATCGACAGACAGCTTGAAAGAGCTACTATCAGTGTGATTTCAGGTTTCGGTAAAATCTTTAACGACGCTTCTCTGAAGCTAACATTTTAAGTTTGGGAGGTGGCGGCTTGAATTTTAAAGATGTAATGAATCGATTTGTTCTTATTTCCGGCCTTGATCCTGTGGAAACCTCTCAATGGTCCCCCATTTGTAAAGAGGCTATGGATTTTATTCAACGCAGATTAAGGAATGAAACAATTTTGCCGGAAGATGTTAGCCGCCTAAACGCAGCCGCAGCCGCTCTGAGTTATTACAGGTATTGCCTGTATCAGGGCGGCGGCGCCCCTGAAAACGTAAAAGTCGGCGATGTTTCAATGGAAACCTCTGGCTTGTCTGTAGAGGCAGCCGAGCAGATCTGGCAGCGGGCAAAAGCAGATGTTGCAGATTTATTAATTGATGACGTTAATTTTATGTTCAGGCGGGTGATTTAATGGAATTACCCAGTCAGTTTCAAAAAATATTATATAAATACGGCAGCAATATTTCTGTTTCTGATCAGGAGAAAATTGTTGCAAACGGAAAAGCATTCATAGAACCTTTGCGCTATAAAAACCTGTCAAGTGAATTTAACGATTATATGCCGTTGGGATATTACAGCAAAAACAACTATTTATATATAGGAAGCCCTAAAATAAGGCTCGATCAATGTACAAAGGAAGCCGTTATTACTTGCGGTGAATTTAAGTATTGCATTAAAAATGCAGATACGTTTGTTGTAAAAGATAAAATAGTTTATATTTGGGCGATTTTAGAAAAGTATATTTCGGAAAGCACGGTGATATCTCAGTGAGTTTTACAAATATTTTAAGCGGGCTTTATACTTTTTTTTCGGGATTTTCAAGTTCAGAGCTTGGTTTCTCGGAACTTAGATACGGTTACGCTAACTTTCCTTCACCGAATCCGTTAAAAGTATTGACTGTTACTATGAATATTCGTGATATGTATATCAGTGGATTTGAAGACAGCGACACCGATAAGATCAATATTGAGTTTAATATTTATTCCCCGTCGAAACTTGGAAAAGACTGCACATTTACTGCTGCCGAGAATATAATAAACGCACTTAAAAATCACCGAATTGAATCGTATAACATTAAAGAATTTAATATATCCAAAACTACATATCACCACGAAGCCGATGCTTTTCTAACAACACTTACTGTAAACTTTGTTAACCCGAACAGCGGAAGCAATGCTGGTGTTTTAATATCAATACCGGGTAAATCGGCCGTAAAAGCTTACAGTTTTCAGATAAAAACCATAAGAGCCGCGTATGATATTCAGGCATTCGGCGAAAGCGGACCTGTCGGTTTTGTTATGCAGAATAATCAGTATGAAATAACGTTTGATGTAAAATCAATGGATTTTACATATGACTTTACAAGTATAACGGATTTTGACTTGACGGTAGATTTTAAAGGAAATCAAATCACATTCAGCGGCTGTAATACGATTGATATAAATTCACGATTGACAGATGAAATTACAGATACCGTAACCATTCTGGCAAAAACAAAAACCTTGGGAGGGGCATAATGGAAATTAAAATTGATCAGACATCTCAAAATAATTTTGAAAAATCTCATTTTAATTTGTTAAGTGATATGTCAATTTCCGCTGAAAGCTTTTCCGAAGCTTTCGAACGTGATTTGCGACGCTACTCAAGCCCTCTTACGGAAGAACAGGAGGCAAGCGCACGATGAATTTAGCTTCTATGCGTTTTTGCGGATATACTTGGCGCTATAACCCCAAAACAATTAAAATATCCGACGGAAAAAACCTGGCGGAAATTAACTTGCCAAACGGAATTTCAGTTTTACAGGATTTTGGGCAAAAAGACCGTGTTATTACAGGTGAAGGCGAGCTTTTTGGAGATGACGCATTTATTCAATATAATATTTTGCGTAAACTCTATGAAGAAAAACGGACGGGAATTTTATCAATTCCGAACACAAATCCGTTTGTTGCTGTGTTTTCCGGTCTTTCTGTTATCGGCGTCCCTGCGCCGAATCTTGTACAGTATTCCTTTACTTTTCGTGAGGACATGAAAACATCTTTTCAGGAAGAGAGCGAAAAAATCGTTCATATTGCAACAGACGGAGAAACGCTTTTTACCATTGCCAACAAATATGAAACAACGGTAGAAAAACTTTTGCAGTTAAATCCAAATATCAGGCGCCCTAACGAAATTGTCGTGGGGGAAAGCGTGACAATATGCTGAGTTACAGTGCAATAACTGCAAACGGAGATACCATAACGCTTTCGACGCCTTCAAGTTTAATAATTCAAAAAGAAACAGATGTCCCTGCCGATATGTTAACTGCGCTGTTCCCAACGGAAATCGCATTGCCAGAGCTGCAAATGCTTACTGTTTCAGACGGTGATACAACTGTTTTCACGGGAATTGTGGACGAGCAGGATATGGCAAGCGCCATTAGCGGCAGTTTTGTAAAGGTGGTTGCAAGAAGTTTGGCAGCGCTTCTTTTAGATAATGAAGCGCTGCCGCAAAATTACATTAATCCTACAATCGAAGTGATCTTTGACAGACATATTCGTGATTACGGGCTTGCAGGCTTTATAAGCGATAAGCCTGCCTCCGAAGGCACTTTAAGTGTTACAAAGGGTGTTACAGAGTGGTATGTGTTAAACAGCTTTTGTAAGAATTTTCTAAATACTACCCCAAGAATCACAGAAAACGGTATGGTTGATGTTTCAGAAAGCGCCCAAAAAAATGCTGTTTTGTTTAATAACAACGGTAGCGAAATTCAATATTTTATTTCCAACGTAAGCATAAAACGTAATAAATTAATTTCTCAGGTTCTTGTTCGTACAGATTTAAAAAGCGGCTATACTTTTTCTGTTTTTAATAAAGATGCAGTTACCAGAGGCGTAAAAAGAAAGCGCTATCTGAATGCTGTCGGCGATAATTACGGAATGATTCAAACAGCTGATAAAATCATGGATATCGGTAATGAGGACAGCTTTGATTTAACTATCGTTTGCCCTTGCATGATTGTTAACTGCCTTGGCTCAAAGGCTGTGCTAGAGGACAGCACAGATTATCAAAACGAAAACCTGTATGTTAATAAAATTGAGTATATATTAAACCAAAATCAAGAAAAAACGACGATACATCTTGTAAGAAAGGCGGAATCTTCTTATGTGGCTACCTAAATATATGGCGCAAAATACAAAGAAACCTCAATCAGCAGATATTGGCGGAGTTACAAGTGCAGGGGAAGGACAAGTTTTTATTGATGCCTCAAAGGAATATCGTTCTCTTCCTGTTGTAGTGCCGTTTGGGATTGCATATATACCGCCGACAGGAGAAAATTCTGTAGTTCTGCCGCTTTCAAGTGGGGAAGTCTGCCTTGGTGTTACAATGAAGGACAAAAACCTGGCTGCTGGTGAGCTGATGCTTTTTTCAAGCGGAGGAGCTTCAATCATTTTAAAAAATGACGGCAGTGTGCTTATTAACGGCAAGACGTTTTAGGAGGAATCTAATTGGATACAAAAATAAATAATGGGCAGTATGAGATTGATTCCGGTGGTAAGCCTTATTTAATCGGTGGCTTTGACGAGATTTTGCAACGGGTTCGTATCTGTCTTGGTGTGCAAAAGGGAAGTTTTGTTTATGCGCCCGATTTCGGCAATGAGTTCTTTACATTAAGCCGTACAACAGATCTTCTAAAGGAACGTGCCGATATGCTCGTGAAAGAAGCTGTAATAAATCTTACTGGTGTGGAAGCTTCTGTAACATCATCGGAGCTTCAAGCAGATAAATCGATCCTTTTAAATGTTTCGGTAACATATAAAAAACAAACAGGGGAAGTACAGGTGATAATTCATGGATAGTTACGATACGATTTTACAAAGAATGAAAGACAATTTTAAAGAACTGGCAGGATATGATGCCGATGATGCATCTGATATCGGGATAAAAATCAAATTACTGGCAGGAGAAATATTTAGTGCAGGAGCCAACGTCGATTGGCTGAAAAATCAGATGTTTCCTGAAACAGCTACGGGAATCCAACTGGATTATCACGGAGAACAGCGTGGATTAACCAGAAAAACCGCCATTTGCGCCACAGGTGAAGTAACATTTTCTATTAATACATCATCTAACAATGATATTTCTATTCCGTCGGGTACAGTTGTTGCAACAAATGGAATTAATCCAATTCGTTTTGTTACAACAAAAGATGCAGTAATTGCTTCTGGTACAGTCGGAATAAATGTTCCAATAATTGCAGCGGATGGCGGTGTTAGCGGCAATGTGGCAGCAAGTACCATAACCGTTATGGTAACTCCGCCAACAGGAGTAAACAGTGTCAATAATTCTTCGCCGACGGCAGGTGGAACAGATGCAGAAGATGATTACGACTTTCGCAAGCGAGTTTTGAACAGTTATCAAAACATCTCAAACGGTTCAAATATTGCCTACTATAAAGAGGAAGCAATGAAGATTTCTGGCGTTTTTTCGGCAGGTGTGGTGCCTCGTGCAAGAGGTGTAGGAACTGTTGATGTGTACATTTGCGAAAAAGGTCAAGAAGCCTCAAGCGATTTGGTTGCACAAGTACAGCAATATTTAAGCAGTCAACGTGAAGTAAACGTTGATGTTCGTGTTTTTTCTGCAAAGGGAATAAATATTAGTGTTGTTGTAACCATAAAAGAAAAAACAGGCTATGATTCTGCAACAGTAATAAGCGATTGTGAAGCAGCTCTTAGTGAATATGCAAAGACTGTCGGCATTGGAGAAACAATATATCTTTCTGACCTTGGCGACGTTCTTCATCAAGTTGACGGCGTTGCTCATTACACTTTTTATACGGAATATATGCAAAATATCGTGCTTGATTCAACTACATTTCCGATGCTTGTTTCAGTTCAGGCAATAGAAGAAGGAGCATCATCATGAGTAGCCTTAGTTCCATGATTGCTGTTTTGTCGCCGATGGCATTGTATAATTTGTCGGCAACTCAAACAGATTATAAAGAATTGCAGGCGTTTGCATGTGCTTTAGATGTATTTTACAGTGAGCTTGATGAAATTCAGCGTGAGATGTTCGTTGCGACCGCAGTTGACTACGGAATCCGCAACAGAGAACGTATTTATGGCTGCGTAAGGGATGATTTGAATATCGATAAGCGTCGCCAAATGATTACGGATAGGCTTTCGATTACCACAAATGATTTCACAGTCGATGGCTTTAATAAAACGCTTGCTTCACTTGGAATACAGTATGAAATATATGAATCGTACTCAAACAATTCTATTCATGTGGATTGCATCGGTTCGTTTACAAGTCAGCAAAAAGAATGGATTACAAGTGAAATTAGTAAGTTCGTTCCAGCTCATCTTTCTGTGCTTGTGACATTTCGGGTGAGCTGAAAATAAATAATAATTATACAATAAAGGACTGTAATCGTTTTGATTGCAGTCCTTTTTATAAAGATAATAAATTATTCAGTAATGATTTGTATTCCCAAATCGTTTAGCTGTTGTATATCAACCTCGCTGGGTGCGGAGGTCATGAGTTCGCTGGCGTTTTGAATTTTCGGGAATGCCACAACGTCGCGAAGTGTAGGCGCACCGATCATCTGCATGACAAGCCTGTCAAGTCCGATACCCATTCCGCCGTGAGGAGGAGCACCGAATTTAAACGCGTCAAGCAAGAAGCCGAATTTCTGGTATGCCTCTTCTTCGCTAAATCCAAGTAGGCTGAACATTCTCTTTTGAAGTTCGGGGTTTGTTATACGAATAGAGCCCGATGAAAGTTCAATGCCATTAAGCACAAGGTCATAAGCTTTTGCATAAACTTTGCTTTTATCCTGCTCAAGTATTTTCAGGCTTTCGTCGGTTGGTGAAGTAAATGGATGATGCATAGCATCCCAGTTGCCTGTTTCGGGGTTTTTCTCGAAAAACGGGAATTCAACAACCCAAAGCGGATTATAGCCTTCTTTGATAATGTCAAGCTTTTTTGCAACCTCGCAGCGCAATGCGCCAAGCGTTGACAAAACTGTGTGATTATTCGAGTCGGCAACAATAAATACAACGTCGCCTGTTTCTGCGCCAGCAAGTTTAACGATTTCATTCATCTCATCGTCTGTCATAAACTTTGCAAAGCTAGAGGAAATCCCCTCGTCTGTCAAGCGTATCCATGCAAGACCTTTTGCGCCTATGCCTTTTATAAACTCCGTGAGCTTGTCTATTTCTTTTCTCGTATAAATATTGGCGGCATTTTTGGCGGTAATACCGCGAACAGAGCCTTCGCCACTTAAAGCGCTTTTGAAAACAACAAACTCGCTGTTTTTAACAGCATTTGAGATATCATAAAGTTCCATTTCAAAACGTGTGTCAGGTTTATCGGATCCAAAACGTGACATTACTTCATCATATTTTAATCGTGGGAACGGAACGGGAATGTCAATATTCAGCGCATCCTTAAATACACGCACCATATATCCTTCAACAATTTCCAAAACGTCATCCATGTCTACAAAGGACATTTCAAGGTCAATCTGAGTAAATTCAGGCTGCCTGTCAGCACGTAAATCTTCATCACGGAAGCAGCGTGCAATCTGCATATAACGGTCAAAGCCTGCTACCATACTTAGCTGCTTATAAAGCTGAGGCGATTGAGGCAGCGCATAAAAACTTCCTTTATGAATTCTTGACGGGACAAGGAAATCCCTAGCGCCTTCAGGAGTAGAGCGAATAAGCATAGGAGTTTCAATTTCAATAAAGCCCTGCTCATCGAAATAGTCACGGGTAGATTTTGCTATTTTATGACGAAGCAGAATATTGCGCTGTAAATCTGGACGGCGCAAGTCAAGATAGCGGTATTTAAGGCGGGAAGCCTCGCCTGTGTTGCAGTTTTCAACAATTTCAAAAGGCGGCGTTTCGCTTTCGCCAAGGATTCTAAGTTCAGTAACTTTAATTTCAATATCACCTGTCGGTATATCTTTGTTTTTTGCACTGCGCTCCTGTACTACTCCGACTACGCCAAGGACATATTCACTGCGGACAGTGGCTGCTTTTGAAAATATCGATTTTTCTGTATTTTCGTCAAAAGCAAGTTGCAGGATTCCCGCTCTGTCGCGTAAATCAATGAAGATCAGCTGTCCTAAATTACGCTGACGCTGTACCCAACCACATACGGTAACGGTTTTGCCTGCATCGGAAATTCGCAGGTCTCCGCAATAATTTGTTCGTTTTAAGCCTGAAAAAAGCTCTGCCATTGTTTTGTCATTCCTTTTTGTCTTATCATTTAATCATATCAAGTAAAGATTTTGAATCATTTTCAATATATGCAGCAAAGAAATCGCTGAAGAACTGTTCGTCCAGGCGGACAGTTGTCTTCTCGCCTGTTTGCATGTTTTTCATGGTTGCTTCATTTTTAATAAGCTCTTCATCGCCGATAACCATACTGAATTTTGCCTTAATTTTATCGGCATATTTCATTTGTGCCTTCAAACCTTTTCCTGCAATGTCACCCTCGGCAATAAGCGATGACTGACGGATTTGTTTTATAAGGTCAAAAGCTTTCAGCTCTGCCTGTTCGCCAAGTCCTGCAATGTAAATATCGCAAGATGGCGGCAACGGGATTTCAATCCCTTGCTTTTCCATAAGCAAAAGAAGCCGTTCCATGCCAAGCCCAAAGCCAAGTGACGGAGTATGTGTTCCTCCAAGCTCTTCAATGAGTCCGTCATAACGGCCGCCGCCGCAAACTGTTCCCTGAGCGCCTATATCTTGAGAAACAAACTCAAACACCGTACGTGTGTAGTAATCAAGTCCACGAACGATTTTTGGATTAATTTTGTACTCGATTTTCAGTGAATCAAGATATTTTTTGACGGCTTCAAAATGCACCTTGCAGTCGTTGCATATATATTCAAGCACAGTTGGTGCACTCTCGGCGATTTTCGAGCAAACAGGACTTTTGCAATCGAGGAGTCTCATAGGATTACGTTCAAGGCGAGCTAAGCAAGTAGGGCAAAGCTCTTCTTTGTATTGATTAAAATATTCAATTAAAGCTTTCTGATATTCGGCTCTGCAAGTAGGGCAGCCGATCGAATTAATTTCAAGCTGTAAGTTTTTTATATTAAGTCTGTCAAAGATTGCTTTTCCAATTGAGATAAGTTCTGCATCAGCTGACGGAGCAGCTGTTCCGAAGATTTCAAGCCCAAATTGGTGAAATTCACGCTGACGTCCTGCCTGAGGTTTTTCATATCTGTAGCATGAAGTAAAATAATAGGCTTTTATCGGTAAGCCATCGTTATAAAGCCCATGTTCAAGAAATGCTCTTGCCGCACCTGCCGTACCCTCAGGGCGCAGTGTGATTGAATCGTCGCCTTTTGTGCTGAAAGTGTACATCTCTTTTTGAACCACATCTGTTGTCTCGCCAACACCGCGGCTGAACAGTTCCGTGTGCTCAAAAACAGGCGTCCTTATCTCTTTATATCCGAAAACAGAGGCTTCTTTGCGCATAATGTCTTCAACGAATTGCCATTTGTAGCTGTCGCTTGGCAAAACATCCTCTGTGCCTTTGATTTTTCTTGTAATAATCGCCATTTATATTTCCTCCGGAGTTTGATCAACAATATATTTATTAATTATAAGAGTTTATCGGTAAAAAGTAAAGGGAGTCACTCGAAGATGAATCCCTTTTTGAAGTAATTCAATAATTATAGATTAACATTAGAAAAACCCTTGCTAAACAGCCGGAACCCAAAAGAGCTCCGGCTGTTGTGATTTTATTTGAATTTTAGCGCATATAGTTACGCCAGTCGAGATCGCCTCGTTCAAGACCGTGAATAAGTACTTCTGCTGTCGCAATATTTGTTGCAAACGGAATGTTGTACATATCGCAAAGCCGCAAAAGATCCATATCATTTGGCTCATTTGGCTTTGGATTGTTCGGAACACGGAAAAACAGAAGCATATCGATTTCATTACAGGAAATTCTTGCGGAAATTTGTTGATCTCCTCCCTGAGCACCGGCAAGAAAACGTTTAATTTCAAGCCCTGTAGCTTCGGCAACCATTTTACCTGTGGTACCTGTAGCACATAGGTTTTGTCTGCTCAGTATACCGCAATAGGCTATACAGAATTGAACCATCAGTTCTTTCTTTTCGTCGTGAGCAATTAAAGCAATATTCACGTTGAACCCTCCAAAATAGAATATGTATGTGAATTAATTATTTAAGTATTTTCAAATTTAAAGGAACATTCTGTCCTTGAACCCTTTTTGCAAGATTTTCAAAAGCTGAAGATTTTACATCGTTTGGATGACCCTTTTGAATCATTGAAGCTGTTTTAATATCATCAGGAATTATGCCGATAAGCTGTGTTTCGGCAACGTCAATAACATTGTCCAAGTCTTCGTAAAAACCCATCTTAATAAACTTTGCTTTGGAAAAACGATTTATTACAAGACGAATATCTTTAAAGTCGTGGTTAAGCAATTTTCTTTTTACATTTACACAGCCACGCAAACTTGTGGGTTCTGCATTTGAAACTATAATAGCAGCGTCTGCCGGGAAAAAACTAACTTCAAAACCTTTACCGACACCGCCGGGAGAATCAATGATGATATAGTCGTAATTTTCGCGAAGGCTGTCAATCAGTTTTTTAAACACAAAAGGACTTAGTTCATCATGAGCGTTAAGAGGAGCTGCTATAAGAGAAAGGTTATTGATATCGGGGCATGGATAGACAGCAGAATCGATATTGCAGGCACCGCTGACGAGATCGGAAATATCGAAAACTAATTTTTTCTCAATTCCAAGCATGATGTCAAGCCCGCGCATACCGCTGTCACAGTCAACAAGAAGGACTTTTTTCTTATTCCTGACAAGGCTTAAACCCAAACCGACTGTCACAGTTGATTTACCTGTACCGCCTTTGCCTGATGCAATAACTATTACTTTCCCCATATTTTTACCTCTTGTTAGATATTTTAACACATTTTGGAACGTTCGTCAAAGTATTTTGAAAATTTCCCCCGAGAAAAAAAACAAGATATTTTGTGCATTTTATACAAAAAATGCAAATAAGTCGAAAGTAAGTTTTCGAAAGCTACCAAAATTAATGGTTTGTTGAAGATTTTGACAGCTGGGATTTAAAATATTCATCCAAAAGTGCTTTTGCTACACCCATAGAGTAGGTTCCCTTTGCTCCATGCTCCAAAACAACAGCGATGGCAACCTGAGGATGATCATATGGGGCATAGCAGATGAAAGTGGTGTGATCGCTTCCGCTATCATTTTCTGCTGTTCCTGTTTTTGAAGCAATTGCTATACCATAGTTTCCAAATGCGCTGTATGCCGTGCCTTTTTCGCTTGTTACGTCTTCTCTCATTGCATCTTGTACAGCTTTAAGGTTAGATGATGAAATGCCTGTAGTACCTATAATTTCGGGCTTGTTCGGGTCATTATATACTATTGTTTTTTTACGGGTATAATCGGTAATTTTGCTTACCAAATGAGTTTTTAATCGTATGCCGTTATTAGCTATAGTAGCTACGTAAGTAGCGAGTTGTGCAGGAGTAAATGCGTTGTCTGACTGACCGATAGCAGCGGAAATTACGTTACCGCCCTGCCAATTCTGGCTGTCACGTCCTGCAAGGGTACCTACGGATTCGGGGATTTCCACGCCTGTTTTTTCACCAAGCCCAAAGCGCTCGGCATATTGATACATTGAGCTAATTCCCAGACGCATACCGACATTTGCAAAGTAAACGTCGCACGATTGTGCTATTGCTCCGTATAAATCCAAATAGCCGTGACCGCTGTGATCCCAGCAATATACTTTGAATGATGAATTGGTAGGATATTTGTAAACGCCCTCGCAATCATAAGTCGTATTTGGAGTAATTACATGCTCTTGCAATGCAGCCAATGCAACCATCGGTTTAAAAACTGAGCCAGGTGCAAAGCTTCCTATAAATGCTCTGTCAAAAAGCGGGGCAGTTTTATCGTTGTTTATAGCTTCACAGTACTGATCGTCGGAAGTGTATTTTTGCAAATCATAGCTTGGATAACTTGCAGCGGCAAGAACGGAAAAATCTTTTACATTTAGCATTACAACAGCACCTGCATGGCAGTCTTCACCAAGATGTTTTCCTCCTGTAGCGGCACAAGCGGCAGATCCTGCGGCACGGGCTTTTTCAATGTTGGTTTTCAGCGCTTTGTTGGCAACTTCCTGAAGCTTTGAATCTAGTGTAAGATAAACTGTATCGCCAGGTTTTGCATTTTGAATACTTGAAGTATTTATTACTGAACCTCCAGGTGTTCTTTCAACAATTTCACTGCCTGGAGTACCTCTTAGGTAGCTTTCAAATGCAGCCTCAATGCCGCTTTTTCCGACTGTATCGTTAAGTCCGTAGCCTTTTGAGCTAAGCTGAGCATATTCATCTGCGCTTATAGATCCCGTGGTGCCTATAATATTCGGAGCTAACGAACCGTTTTCATCGGTACGAATCATAGAGGTTTGGACCTCAACTCCTGGGATTGCCTGGCAATTTTCCGAAACAATAGCAACCATGTCCTGGCTGATACCTGTTGCAAATGTATATGGTGTTTCGTTATTATATCCAGAAAGTTCCATATTATAGCGAACGCTTGCAATGTCACGATTTTTCTTTTTGTCGTTAAATTCCTTTACGCCATAACGGGCAATAAGCTTGTCCATACATTGATCGGCAGTTGAATAAGAATTCATATTCAACATATCTTTTCCTTCTAAAGTTGCAATTTCATCTTTTTTATTGCTGATAAAAGAAAAATGCCCATTGCTATCAAGTTTAATAGGTAAATTATCAACCCATTTTTCATTTCTGGTTTCGAGAAGATCAATAAGCCGTGCAATGACCTGATTTTCAATTCCGCTTTCAAGATACAGTTTATTAAGCACGATTTTATATCCCGTTACGTTTACGGCAAGCGAAGCGCCGTTGCGATCAAGGATCTCACCGCGGGTAGCATCGGTTTTTACTGTATATCCGGTTGACGCTTCAGCTACAGAGCGGTATTTTGACGATTGAGTAATCTGCCAATCATAAAGCCTTGCTGTAAATGTTGTAAAAATTGCCATTATCAGGACAAGGCAAATGACTGTTCGTAAACGATTGTGTGAAACTTGATTTTCCATAAAAGTGCCTAATCCTTTCAAAGCTAGGAATTAACTCAAAAAACAAACGGGAGAGCAAGCACTCTCCCGGCATATTTTTGTAAAGAAAAAATGAGTTGTCGGTTAAGGGCTTTAGAATTTTATAAGCTAAAACAAATTATGCTTGTTCCCTTATATTTTCCGCAAGAAGTTTGTTTAAAAAATAAATGATAGGAGTTACCGCAATTGTGCAGATAATCCTAGAAAGATAATGCTGCATAAAAAACCATCCGCTGTCGCTGTAGTCCTGCAAAACAAAGAAGAAAAAGAAATGTAAAGAAAGCAGAACAACAATAATTAAAACAGCTGTAAAAATAATAGTTAGAAATTTAATTTTTATGTAATTATCGCTTAAGAATCCCAAGAAGAAACATAAAATTGCCAGAGTTATTGCAAAAAAGCCTTGGGAATAGCTTCCGCAAACATCCAGTAGGATACCGCAGAATAATCCTATAAACATTCCCGAAATTTCATTTTCAAACACAGCTATCGTAATTGCAATAGGCAAAAGAAAAATTGGAGCTCCGCCAAAAATATTCGGGATGAGTCCAGGAGTACTGCTCAGACTGTAAAAAACAATTATTTCAATAATATACGCCAGATAACGAATTGCAGAATATCTTCTTTCCATTACTGCGTTGCCCCCGTTGCAGGAGTTGTTGACGGTTGTGTCGGAGATACGGTAGAAAGCGGATTCTTTATTGAGATTTCTCCCTGACCTGTAAATCCTGTAATAATAACGACGTCTTTGACATTTTTAACGTCTTCATATGGCTTGATTACAGCGTAAAGAGAAGTGTCGAAATCGTTATATTTCAATTCGCTGACTTCTCCAACGATTATGTTTGGCGGATAAATACCGCCAATACCAGTTGTGGTAACGATATCACCAGGTTTAATTGTATTTTTTGCAGAAATCTGTGTCATCATGGTTTTGTTTTGATCAGCGTATTTAGTACCGCCGCTTATTACACCGCTGTCACGGGAATTTTTATCAATAACGCCTACTTTTGTATCTGGTGACAAAATGGTTTTTACTGTGCAGGTTGTTGTTCCGACTTTATCCACCCAACCGATTAATCCGTTTTCAGTAATAACGGGGTCGTTAACGCTTACACCTGCTAAAAGCCCTTTATCAGCAGTAAAAGAATAGAAATTTTCATTAGGATCACGACGTATAACAGCCGCAGGCATCATGTCGTAGCTTGGATTTTTAACTTTGATGTCGTAATATTTCCAAAGACGTACATTTTCCTGTTTAAGATTGTAATAATCAACAAGCTGTGTTCGTAAAGTTTCAATTTGGCTTTCAAGTTTGTCGTTTTCAGCTTGAAGTTCGGCAGCCGATTTTTTAGTTGCATCAAGATTTTTCACGGCATTGGCAGATGCTGAATTCAGCGGTGAAGTAATAAATCCTGCTACGTTTGCAAGAATCGGGACACCCGTTGCAGCGGAAATAACAATAAGAACTAAAAGAAGGCTGATAACCCCCATTAGAATTTTAAAACCAACACTTTTAAAAAAATCGCTCATTAACGGTGATTCATCACCTTTCGTGAAAAAATCAAATTAGTAGCAAATTGCTCTTTATCTTCTTCTTGAACGGTAATATTCGTCAGGCATTGTCAGTTCAAGGCGTTTGCCGGTGCCATCAACAACGCAATCCAAAGGACGTTCAGCAATATGAACAGGCATACCTGTTTCCTGCGAAATAAGCATATCCAAGCCACGAAGCAATGCACCGCCGCCTGTAAGCATTATACCGTGGTCAATAATGTCTGCCGAAAGTTCAGGAGGTGTTTTCTCGAGTGTGTTAATTATAGCGTCAACAATAATTGCCAGCGGATCTGCAAGCGCATCTCTTACTTCCTCGGCAGTAATCACAATGTCTTTCGGCAAGCCGTCCATAAGGTTTCTGCCCTTCATGGTCATGCTTTGCTCATCTGCATAAGGGAATGCTGATCCGATTTGGATTTTAACATCTTCAGCAGTGCGCTCACCGATAAGAAGATTGAATTTTTTCTTAACATATGTGATAATAGCGTCATCGAATTTATCTCCGCCAACACGTACGGAAACGGCCGTTACGATATCGCCCAGTGAAATAACAGCAACTTCACTTGTTCCTCCGCCGATATCAACAACCATGCTGCCAGCAGGCTCGGCTACAGGAAGTCCTGCTCCTATTGCTGCTGCCATTGGTTCTTCAATAAGCTCAACGTCTCTACCGCCTGCTTGACGTGCAGCATCTTCAACGGCTCTGCGCTCTACGTCGGTAACGCCTGAAGGAATACAAATGACAATTCTTGGGCGATTAAAGAAATTTGCTTTTACCGCCTTGCGAATGAAGTGCTTCAGCATTGTAGATGTTATATTAAAGTTAGCAATAACGCCGTCTTTTAACGGGCGAACAGCTACAATAGACCCAGGTGTTCTGCCGATCATTTCTTTTGCCTGAGAGCCGACTGCCAAAACGGTTTCGGTGCGCAGGTCAACCGCAACGACCGATGGCTCACGCATAACGATACCTTTGCCTTTCATGAAAACAAGGGTATTAGCAGTACCTAAATCGATGCCGATGTCTTTCGAAAATGAAAACATGAATATTCCCCTTTACAAATCGTTAATCTTTTATAAACACACGAAAATAACTTTAATTTTATTAAAAAATAGTTCAACCTATATTATATATATTTTTTTGCAATTCTACAACCTAAAATCTAACTATTTTAGAAATTTTATAGATTTTATACTTTTTATGGTAAACTGCAAATAAAATGATTGCTACTGTCGTGCAAATTGTGCTAAAATAATTTGCGATAAAACGTAAAGAATACTGTGGATTTAATATTTTATTAAAATAACAAAATCATATAATAATTGTTTGAAAATATGAACGGAGAACTTTATGCAAAAACAATTTTTAGAAATAGGTAAAATTGTGTCTACCCACGGACTCCGTGGAGAAATGCGAGTGGAAGCTTGGTGCGACAGCCCCGAGTTTCTGTGCCAATTTAAAACTTTATATTTCAATAACGGGAAAGATTGCTTGAAAATCAAACAGGCTCGTCCACATAAAAATATTGTAATAATTCTAGCTGACGGTATTGAAACCGTACAGCAGGCAGACATGATGCGTGGAAAAGTTCTTTATATGAATCGTGATGAAATAAAACTTTCCGAAGAAACTTTTTTTGTTCAGGATATTATTGGGCTTTCCGTTATCGATGCAGATACTCAGGCAGTTTACGGTAAAGTAAGCGATGTTCTGAAAACAGGTGCCAATGATGTTTATGAAGTTATGGCACCTGATGGCAAGAAGTATTATATTCCGGCAATTCCCGATGTAATTATCTCTACCGATATCGAAAAGGAAGAATTGATTATTCGTCCGTTGAAAGGAATATTTGACGATGAGGATTGATTTAATCACATTATTCCCAGAAATGTGCGAAACTGTCATGAACGAGAGTATTATCGGCAGAGCACAGACCAAGGGCGCTCTTGAGATTGATTGCCATCAGCATCGTGATTATGCTATTGACAAGCATAATCGTGTAGATGATTGCCCCTACGGCGGCGGAATGGGGATGCTTTTAATGGCGGAACCGATTGCACTGTGTTTTGAAGATATATGCAAAAAGTTAGGTAAACGTCCGCATTTTATTTATATGTCGCCCCAAGGGAAAACGCTTACCCAAAATAAAGTCAGGGAAATTGCCAACCATGAAAATGTCTGCATTTTATGTGGGCATTATGAGGGTGTCGACGAACGGGTGATTGAAGAGTTTGTGGACGAGCAAATTTCAATCGGAGACTACGTACTTACAGGCGGAGAACTGCCCATGCTTGTTTTGGCAGATGCAATTAGTCGTATGGTTCCTGGTGTTTTGTCAGATGACGAATGTTTTGAAGAAGAAAGCCATTATGGGGGACTGTTGGAATATCCGCAGTATACTCGCCCGAACCCTTGGCGAGACAAAGAAGTTCCTGACGTACTTACTTCCGGTCATCACGCTAATATTCAAAGATGGCGTTTTGAACAATCTTTAAATAGAACAAAGAAAAATCGTCCTGATCTTTTTGAAGCATATTTATCAAAAAAAGAAGAATAACTAATTTCAAAATCAAAATGCAGTTTTAAATTCAACTTGTCATTTTTAATAATAATTTTTCGCAATCAGTTTAGTAATTTAACAGTATAAAACATTAAAGTGATTATTTGCAAAAAAACAGAAAATTATTAGTTAAGATGCACAATAATCAGTCCTGTTGAAATGACCTCAATCGTTCATCAATCCGAATTTGTGGTTAATTGATTGACGGCTTTTTTTATTGTGATATAATATATGCAAAGAAGTGTTCTTATTTAAAAGCTGTATATGAATAAATGATTCCGATTGAGAGGGTTATAAAAATGTTTGTAAAACAAGTCAATGTTCAAAATCAAGTTGGACTACATGCACGTCCTGCAACGTTTTTTATTCAGAAAGCAAACGAATATAAGTCAACGATTTGGGTTGAAAAAGAAGAAAGACGCGTCAACGCAAAAAGTTTGCTTGGTGTTCTCTCTTTGGGAATTGTCGGCGGAACAACAATTGAAATCAGTGCTGACGGTGCTGATGAACAAGAAGCCGTAAACGGTCTTGTAAAGTTGATTGAATCAGGTTTTACAGATCAATAATTCAAAAAAATATGTTAATCAATGCACCGTCTGAATGTCGGTGCTTTTTTCTATTATTCTGACAGGAGGCGTTTCAAAATGAATTCCAAAATCCTGGAATTGCGTAAAAAATCCATGAAATTGCCACTGTCACCCGGCGTGTATATCATGCGTGATAAAAACGGTAATGTTATCTATGTCGGTAAGGCAAAAGCCCTAAAAAACCGTGTTAGCCAATATTTTGGGTCACAGAAGAACCATCAGGAAAAAGTCCGCCGCATGGTAGAAAATGTAGAAGATTTTGAGTATATTATCGCAGACAGCGAAAATGAAGCTCTTGCGCTTGAAAATAGCCTTATTAAGCTTCATCAGCCTAAATACAATATTTTACTTAAAGATGATAAAGGTTATAATTACGTAAGGATATCAAACGAGCCATGGCGAAGACTCAGTCATGTGTTTCAAAAAGCAGACGACGGAGCCGAATATATAGGACCGTATACAAGTTCATTCTATGTTAGAAATTCACTCGATGAAGCTAAAAAAATCTTTAAGTTGCCTGACTGTACACGTAGGTTTCCTCAGGATTTCGGTAAAGGCCGTCCGTGCCTTAATTATCATATTAAACAATGCTGTGCGCCGTGCCGAGGCAAAATGACGTTGAAAGAATACAACGAATATGTAGATGACGCTATTGATTTTCTGAAAGCAGGCGGCAACGCATCACTAAGCGGATTGCAAAAGAAGATGGAGCAGGCAGCAGAAAATATGGAATATGAGCATGCCGCAAAGATTCGTGACAGAATAAGCATGATTAAAAAAATGAGCCAAAAACAGAAAACTGTTTCGGCTGCGGTAAAAGAGCAAGATATAATTGCTTTTTCTGGTGACAGTTCCGGTGGCTGTTTTGAGGTGTTTCGTTTTAACGGAGGGCGTCTGACTGACCGTGAAGATTTCATTATTGACGATGTCGGCGAGATCTCCGAAGCTCGCAGCGAGTTTATTTCCCGTTACTATTCTATGCGTAACAATATTCCGAAAATAATAGCTTTAGACGGCGAAATTCAAGATGCAGAAGTGCTTGCGAGCTGGCTTTCTGAAAAAGCGCATCACAAAGTTCGTCTGACAATTCCTCAGCGAGGAGAGCAGGCAGAACTTGTGGCTATGTGTAAAAACAATGCAGCCGAACGTATTGCTCAGACAAAAGGCGTTACAGGGAAAGAGCTTTCAGTTTTGGAAGAACTGAAAGAGGTGTTGGGATTATTAAAAATCCCCGAATATATTGAAGCCTACGATATTTCAAATACTTCCGGGAGCGAAAATGTAGCAGGTATGGTAGTGTATGAGAACAGCCGTCCGCTTAAATCAGCATACCGTAAATTTAAAATAAAAAGCTTTCAAGGGCAGGATGATTATGCTTCTATGAATGAGGTTCTGACACGCCGCTTTGAAGAATACAAAAAGCATAAGGAAAGCGGTGAAGGCTTTGGAAGACTACCCGATTTAATTTTGCTTGATGGAGGCAAGGGGCAGATAACTGCTGTAAAGCCTGTTTTGGAAGCAAAAGGAATCAACGTTCCGCTTTTCGGTATGGTTAAAGACAGCAGACACCATACTCGGGCTATTGCGTCGGATGGCGGAGAAATTGTCATCAATTCAAAACGTCGGGTTTTTACTTTTATTTCAAACATTCAAGATGAAGTTCATAGATTTGCAATCGGCTACCACCGCCAAAAACGAAGTAAATCAGCTTTTTCAAGCTCTCTTACAGAGATTGATGGCATCGGCGCAACACGTGCCAAAGCGCTTTTAAAATATTTTAAAACTGTAAAGCGGATTAGCGAAGCAGAATTAAAAGAATTGGAAGGCGCTCCGACAATGAACAAATATACGGCTAAGGCTGTTTATAAATATTTTCATAATAATAAAGAAAATGTTTAAAATTTATTGCAGGAATTAATTAAAGACAAATCCGAATTATAATACTAATTAAGATTAAAAATCAAGGAGAAATCATATGCGTGTCATTACAGGCTTAGCTCGCGGAAAACGTCTTAAAACACTTGAGGGGGACGATGTACGCCCGACAACTGACCGTGTCAAAGAGGCGGTTTTCAGCATGATTCAATTTCAAACTGAGGGCAGGCGCTTTCTCGATCTTTTTGCGGGCAGCGGACAAATGGGCATTGAAGCTCTAAGCCGTGGTGCAGCGGAAAGCGTATTTGTGGATTCTAATTATAAATCGATAGAAATAATAAAGAAGAACTTGAATTTTACCGGACTTATTAAAAATGCAAAAGTCTTGCAAATTAATTCACTTGACTTTTTAAGGCAAAATAACGGTAAATTTGACATAGCATTTTTAGATCCGCCATACAATACGGGAATCTTGCAAAAAGTTTTGCCTGATGTGGCAAATCATATGCAAATAAGCGGCATTATTTTATGTGAAACGTCAAGAAACGATAATTTACCACTAGAAATAAATGAATTTATGCTTGACAGAGAGTATCACTATGGTAAAATAAAAATAGTAACTTATTGCCACAGAAGCTTTTTAGATAATGAATAGCTTCTGAAAATAAGGAGAGAGTCATTTGAAAACTGTAATTTGCCCCGGCAGCTTTGATCCGATAACGCTGGGCCATTTAGATATTATTACACGTGCTTCCAAAATGTTTGATCATGTAATAGTTGCAGTGCTCAGCAATCTTGAAAAAACTCCGTGCTTTTCCCTTGAAGAGAGAATTCGTTTTATTGAGGAATCAACAAAGGAATTGCACAATCTCGAAATTGTCGGATTTAAAGGACTTTTGGCAGAATATGCAAGAGAAAAGAATGCTGTGGCTGTTGTGAAAGGCCTTAGGGCTCTTTCCGACTTTGAATATGAATTCATGATGGCGCTTACAAATAAAAAGTTAAACCCCGACTTGGAAACGGTTTTTTTAACTTGTAATTCCGAGTATATGTATTTAAGTTCCAGTATAGTTAAGCAGGTTGCGTCGCTTAAAGGTGATATAAGTAACTTTGTCCCTACGTGCATTCATGACGAAATTTTGGCAAGATTAAATAAGCAATAGATTTTGTCTGTAGTCTGTATATAATATGGAATTTAGCGGCTTGCCGCTGTTAATGGAAATGGAATGTTCAAATTTTTTTGTTAGAGGGAGATTTAGGATGAGAGTTGAAGATTTAATTAATGAATTGCAAAATGTGATCAGTGATGCAAAAAACTTACCCTTAACAGGGGGGAAAAGCGTTATCGACACAGGACGTGTTCTTAACATCGTCGATGAAATCCAAGGTGCATTACCGGCAGAACTTCGCCAGGCTAAGGCAATTGTTGCCGACAGAGCACAGATTGTTTCTGAAGCAAAACAGGAAGCAGAGGAGATCATTCGTAATGCGGAAGCACGCAGAAAAGCAATGATCAATCAAAGCGAGATTGTACGTCTTGCTCAAACACAGAGTCAGGAAATTATGAACGACGCAAAAATGAAATCGGCAGAGATGCGTAAAGCAGCTAACGATTATATTGATGACATTATGCGACGCACCGATGAGCTCATTACAAATCAGCTTAACGAGATTAAGAAAACACGTCAAAGCTTGAAATCTTCCCAGCGCAACTGATTTCGTCTTATCTTTCGGCAATAGTAACAAAAATTTAATATTTTTATTAAAAAATTATTTTAATCTTGCATAGTACAATATATTGTAGATGATTTAGCACGGTAACACTATCAAATGTGTCCGTGCTATTTTTTTGCTTTTTTTAGCCGATTTTCACGCTTTTATGTTAATTTTTTAAATGAAAATATATCTTGCATTTTTTGAATCAAAGGAATATAATTATGACAACAAAGTGGCACGATGTAGCACAAAGTGTCACAAAGGAGCACGAAAAATCGTTTTTGAGTGTGGGTGTGTCAAATGTTAATTGGAAAACACCAACATAATATTGATGCCAAAGGCAGAGTGATTATTCCGTCATCATTCCGAGAGGATTTTGGCGAGCTTTGCTATATCACTCAGGGAACTGACGGATGTTTGTTTATTCTTTCGTGTGATCAATGGAACAAACTTAAAGAAAAAATTTGCGCCATGCCTATTTCAAAGGCAAGATGGCTGCAACGTATTTTCTTTTCGGGAGCAGCTGAAGTAGAGCCTAATGCTCAAGGACGAATTTCAATTCCTGAACCGCTAAGGCAATATGCACATCTTGAAAAAGAGGTTTATATTATTGGTTCAGGCGAACGTGCTGAAATTTGGGATGCCGCAACTTGGGACAGCAAATTTAAAGAGCAACCGGAAGATCCAATGCTCGAGGCTATGAGCTTACTTGAACTATGATAAATTTGGACAAGCATTAAAAAATCTTAAACTTAAATATATAAAGCATATGAAGAAGGGGAGACAAGGTGGAATTTTCTCATATCCCTGTGCTCCTTAAAGAGACAATAGAAGGACTTCACATTATTCCAAGCGGAATTTATGTTGACGGCACGGCAGGCGGCGGAGGTCATTCAAAGGTAATTGTCGAAAAGCTCACAACAGGAAAACTAATTTGTATTGATCAAGACCCTGATGCAATTAAAATTTTGCAGGAACGGCTGCCAAAAAGTAAAGCAACAGTCGTTCAAGGTAATTTTAAAAATATGGACAAGCTACTCGATTCAGTTGGAATTGAAAAAGTTGACGGAGTGCTTCTGGACATCGGAGTTTCATCTCATCAGCTTGACGAAGCAGATCGTGGATTTTCATTTCATAAAGATGCTCCGCTTGATATGCGGATGAGTCAAGATGGCATTTCAGCAGCCGATATGGTAAATTCACTTTCCTATTTTGAATTAGTTAATATCATTCGCAATTACGGCGAAGAAAAATATGCAGGCAGTATTGCTAATGCGATAGTAAAAAACCGTGAAAATCAAAAAATCGAAACGACATTTCAATTGGCGGAAATTATTAAAACAGCCGTTCCGCAGCGTGTAAGACGAGAAGGTCATCCTGCACGAAAAACATTTCAGGCATTACGAATTGCCGTTAATGGCGAACTGGACAGTTTGTCAGAAGGGCTTGACAAAGCCTTTAATCTTTTGAATGTCGGCGGCAGGCTGGCGGTCATCACTTTTCATTCACTTGAGGACAGAATGGTGAAGCAGCGTATGGCTCAGTGGTGTACAGGCTGTACTTGCCCGGCGGATTTTCCAATTTGCGTATGCGGAAAGACACCGAGAGCAAAACTAGTTAACCGTAAACCACTTGAGGCTTCAGAGCAGGAGCTTGAGGAAAATTCCAGAAGCCGCAGTGCAAAACTAAGGGTATGCGAGAAAATAAAAAACGAATAAAAACGCAATGAAGCGTAATTGCTTTTATTTGTCTGACACTTGGTTAGACGATTTGGAAATGGGGGAGCATAATGGCATCAACTGAAAGAATGTATGATCTTTCGCTGTTTGAAAGCAGTGCCGTTCCGGCAAGTCCCAAAAAGAATCCGTCCGCACGACCTAATAAAAAAGGCGAAATCATTAAGCTTCCGAAAGAAAAACTTGAAAAAATACAGCGCAGGCATCATAACCCTGTAAAACTGTTTGTAGGTTTTTTCTGTGCGATTATTATTACGGCAGTCGTAGGCTCAATTGTTCAAGGTCAGGCACAGCTAACGGAAATTAATGCAAAAATCGATTCCGCACAAAAAGTTTTAAGCGACGATCAAAGCCTTTATACACAAACAAAGATGAAACTTGAATCAAAATACTCCACATCAGTAATCGAAAAATACGCAAGCGATAAACTCGGAATGAGTCAGGCGCAAAACTATCAAAAGGAATTCATCAGCTTGTCCCATGGTGACAAGGCGGAGGTTGTAGATAAAAAGCCCGATGGTTTTTTTGAAACCCTAAAAAAAGCGATTGATAGTTTTTGGTCATAACCGCAATTGCTTTGTAATAAGTATGTATGGGAACAAAAGAGAGTTGAGATGATAATATCTTAGCTCTCGTTTTGCACATAAAGTAATCAAAGAAAAGAGGCACCCGCTTAATATGGCAAAAGGAAACAAGCAGCGTTTCAGACAAAGAGCAGCAATTTTATTAAGCATTATCCTTGTTACGGGATTTGGTGCGGCAATCTGTCGGCTTGGTTACTTGTCTCTTGCACAAGGAAGTGTTCTAAGTGAAAAAGCCGTAGAGCAGCAGTTAAAAGACACAACCATAAGTGCGTGCCGTGGAACCATCTATGATACTAACGGCAAAGTTTTAGCTCAAAGCGCTACTGTGTGGCAGGTTGTTTTCGCACCTGCCTATTTTAAAAACGACACCCAAAGGCAAATTGTCGCCGATGGATTGGCTCCTATTCTTGGCATGAGCGTTGCCGATGTTTTGGCTCATGCAAAGAAAAATAACTATTTTGAAATAGTAAAACGAAGAATTGAAAGCGATGCCAGAGACAAAATACTTAAATTTATAGATAAGATTGAAAAAGAAGACGGAATTAGTAATGTAATTGAATTAATTCAAGACTATAAGAGATATTACCCATATGGGAATTTTGCTTCGGCAGTACTTGGTTTTACAGGCAGTGACGATCAAGGTCTTGCAGGTGTTGAGTATCAGTACAACGATTATTTAACAGGGAAATCCGGTAGGATTATAACGGCTAAAAACGCCAATGGAATGGATATGCCTTATAATTACGAACAGCTTGTTCCTGCACAGCAGGGCGATAGCGTTGTTTTGACAATTGACGAGACAATTCAGCATATTCTTGAAAAATACGTACAGCAAGAAATCGTTAAAGATAAAGTTATTAACAGAGCCGTTGCCATTATGATGAATGTAAATACAGGGGCTATTTTGGGCATGGCTGTTGAGGGCGGATTTGATCCGAACCATCCTTTTGATATTGCAGACTCTGCTACGGCTTCCGCAATCAAAAAATTGCCTGTTGCGCAACAATCTAATGCAATTGCCGCGGCACAATTAAAGCAGTGGCGTAACAAAGCCATCAGCGATACTTACTACCCGGGGTCTGTTTTTAAAATCATAACATCATCAATGGCGTTGCAAGAAAAAGTAGTTGACGACAAATGGCACTATACTTGTACCGGTTCGCTATCTCCCGCACCGGGAGTTGTTATTCACTGTTCGAATACAAGTGGCCATGGGACACAAAATTTTTTGAAGGCTCTTTGTAATTCTTGTAACCCTGCATTTATGACTATCGGAAAATCAATCGGGGCGGCTCGCTTTTACAAATATTTTCAAGCATTTGGCTTTACACAAAAAACAGGGATTGACCTGCCCGGCGAAAGCGAAGATATTTTCTTCAAACACGACAATGAGCCTGAAGGCTATATGGATGCTGTCGACTTGGCTTGTGCCTCTTTCGGTCAAAACTTTTCAATTACACCTATCCAATTGATAACAGCCATTTCTTCCGTAGCAAACGGCGGTAATTTGGTACAGCCATATGTTGTTTCAAAAGTTTTAGACAGTAACGGCAATGTGGTTAAAGCTACCGAGCCAAAAGTAAAACGTCAGGTTATTTCATCGGATGTTGCCGCTCAGCTCCGTTCTATGCTTCAAACAAATGCAACGACAGGTGGTGCAAGAAACGGATATGTTGCAGGATATCATGTAGCTGGTAAAACAGGTACAACAGAAAAGAAAGATCACTTGCAAGGACCCGATATTGAAGACTATATTTCTTCATTCTGCGGATTCTGCCCAGCAGAAAAACCACAAGTTGCACTTCTGGTTTATTTCGATACACCAACTAGCGGTGCTTATTATGGAAGTATGGTTGCTGCTCCTGTGTTTGGTCAGTGCATGAAGGAAATTCTTCCATATTTGCATATTGAACCGCAGTATACTGCTGAAGAGCTGTCAAACCTTGATATTAAAGCAGATAGCTATGTCGGTGACTCTGTTGCTAAGGCGAAAAACTCGATTCAGAACTCAGGATTGACATCAATCGTGAAAGGCTCAGGTGATAAGGTTGTTCGCCAAATTCCAGAAAGCGGAGCTTCAGTTCCGAAGAACGGAACAGTCGTCCTATTTACCGATTCAAAGAGTGCAGGCGAGCAAGTTTCTGTACCGAAACTTACGGGGCTTAGTATGACTGAGGTAAACAGAATTGCTTCTATGTATGATTTAAATGTATGTATTTCAGGAGCAAGTTCCTCGGGCGGAAATACCTCTGTTACTCAAGACATAGAGCAGGGTACTTTAGTCAGCCCAGGAACGGTTATTAGCATTTCCTTTGCAAACAGCAGTTCAGATGATTCTGAAGATATTGTAAGATAGTAAATAGTTTGTTTGGTTAAAATAGAAAGGCTTGTGCATCAAATGGTTAATATAAAAACTAAATTAAAAATAATATATGTCAGCGGTGCACAGACGTTTTCATCTGTTGTTTGTGACTCACTTACGTTTGTTTTGAATCGTTGCGGTTTTAAAGCACAAACAGCAGGAGATATTTCATTGCTGGATTTTTCAAAGTATAACGATGATGATGGCTTTATAGTAACCTGCGGTGAAAATGCCAAAATACCTGAGGATATTTACGATAAAACGCTTGTTATCATTGATAGTTCAAAATCTGATTATATGTCTGATCTTCATAAATATGATAAGGCTGTTATCCCGTTTAACAGAGAAGCATTACCCGAAAATGTTGAGGTTATAAAATATGCAGTATCTGAAATTGAAGCGGATCTTACTGCTAAAAATATTCAAGAGCTTTCAGATGTGCTTAAATTCGAGATTCTTGGCACAGGGATAATAGGAAGAATTCGTATTCCCAGAGATAGCCGCCTGACAGTAGATACAACACTTGCAATTGCAGGGGCTTTACTTATTTCAGGAGTTTCAATGAGTGATATGATAGACGGAATAAATGCAATATAATTTATTGGAAAATCTTTGCAGTTGCATGTAAGGAAAGTACATATTACAATTTTAAGCGAGAGGATAAAATAATGGATAGAATGTGGACGGTTATTGCGGCCGTAGCAGCATTTATAATAACTGCACTTTTAGGTAAGTGGCTTGTTCCGTTTTTGCGGAAATTAAATTTTGGGCAAACAATCAGAGAAATAGGACCAAAATGGCATCAAAGCAAACAAGGAACACCTGTAATGGGCGGACTGATGTTTATTATCGGTTCAGTTATCACTATCTGCGGTGTAAGTTCTGCCTATTTTATTTACTCTTACGGAGGATTGAATTTTTCTCAATCTGCACAAATGCAGCAACAGATTCAGATAGTTACAGGAATTTTAATGGCGGCTTTATTCGGGGCAATCGGATTTGTCGACGATTATATAAAAGTAGTGAAAAAGCGCAATCTCGGGTTGACAGGAACGCAGAAGCTTATATTTCAATTCATTGTTGCCGGAGGATATCTTGTTGCACAGTATTTTTTCGGCAAAGGGACAGATACAATTATTCCTTTTATCGGAAATGTTGATATAGGAATTTTCTACTGGATTATTAGTATCTTTTTAATTGTAGGCCTTGTCAACGCAGTTAATTTAACCGATGGCGTAGATGGGCTTTTGGGATCGGTTACTTTCTTCTTTGCGCTGTTCTTTATGTTGATTGCAGGGTTAATGCAATCTATGGGTGCTGCAATAAGCGCAGCTGCTCTGGCAGGTGCTTGCCTTGGATTCCTTATGTGGAATTTCCATCCTGCTAAGGTTTTTATGGGCGATACAGGCTCGCTGTTCTTAGGCGGTGCCGTTTGTGCGCTGGCTTTTTCGGTAAGAATGCCGATTTTGCTTTTACCGCTTGGTCTTGTATATCTTATGGAGATGTTTTCGGTAATTTTACAAGTATTGTATTTTAAAGCAACAAAGGGCAAACGCTTGTTTAAGATGAGCCCTATTCATCATCACTTTGAACTTAAGGGTTGGTCGGAAATCAAAGTTACCGTTGTATTCAGCATGATTACTGTCGTAATGGGTATAGCGTCGTTTCTGATTGTTTTATTTGGCGGTCACTATAAATTATAAGTAAAATTCTTATAATTAAATGGGGCGAACAGTCGTCTCTAACATAACTTTATTAATTGCGGAGAGGGGGAATACTGTGCCGGAAAGAAACAACTATAGTTTACATAGTGGAAGTTCCGTTCAGAATTCTCAAGGCCGAACTGTGAACAGGCGGTTACCTCAAACACCTCCTCAAAGTGCGTTTTCAGGAAAAGTATCTAAAAGATTAAGCAAAACTCAGATGAGATTTAAAATGTTTTCAATACGCCTGGGGCTTGACCTTCCTTTTTGCCTTTTAGTGCTGATTCTTGTAACCATAGGGCTTATAATGATGTTTTCTGCTAGTGCACCTGTCTCTTACTATACTACGGGAGACAGCTACTATTACCTAAAACGTCAGTTAATTTTTGCTGTTTTCGGAATTATTGCAATGATTGCGATATCATATTTCGATTACCATTTCTTTCACAAATTAGCCATGCCTATCCTTGGCTTATCATTTATATTATTGATAGCCGTTTTATTTTGGCCAGGCAATTCAGAGGTTAAAAGATGGATAAATCTGGGGCAGTTTACGTTTCAGGCTTCTGAATTTACAAAATTTGCGCTAATACTTTTCTTTGCTCATTGGGGAGCAAAATATTTTGATAAGACAAGCACATTCCGTTACGGAGTTTTTCCTGCGCTTGCCGTATTGGTTCCTACTGTCGGACTTCTGGCGTTAGAGCCTCACTTTTCAGGTATTGTTATCATGACGCTATTAACAGCTGTTATGATGTACTTGTACGGAACAAAGCTACGCTGGTTTGTAATGGCTTTAGCCGGTGTTTTAGTCGTGTTTTTTGTGCTTTTGATTACTAACAAACTTGGATATGCCATGGAACGTATGGACGGTTGGGGTCAGGCTCTTACCTACACAACCAACCAGATGTGGCAAACTACATGGCAAACCAGAAATTCACTGTATGCTATAGGTTCGGGTGGTTTCTGGGGTTTGGGACTCGGACAGTCACGTCAGAAATTTCTATTTTTACCTGAACCACAAAACGATTTCGTGTTTGCAATTGTTGTTGAAGAGCTTGGTTTTATCGGAGCAATCATTATTCTTGGAGTTTTCGGTTTGCTTGTTTGGCGTGGAATTACAATGTCGATGCGTGCAAAAGATAAATTCGGAGCACTCTTAGGTATGGGTTTGACCGCTCAGGTAGGGCTTCAAGTCGTACTAAATATTTTTGTTATTACAGACTTTCTTCCAAACACAGGTATAAGTCTTCCATTTTTCAGTTCAGGAGGCAGCTCGCTTTTAATGCTGCTTGTACAAATGGGAATTATATTGTCGATATCAAGAAATGCAAATATAGAAAAAACGTAACAAGAAAATCCGACTGGCTCGGTATAATGCAATTGATATTATTTTTCGGGTCGGAAAGGCAGATGATATTTTAATGAAAGTTTTATTTACTGGCGGCGGAACAGGCGGACATATAAATCCTGCACTTGCTGTTGCCGGTTTTATTAAAAGTAAAGAACATGACGCTCAGATACTTTACGTGGGCGGCAAAGGCGGTATGGAAGAACGTTTGGTTCCTCCCTCTGGCTATTTATTTAAAAGCATTACAATAAGCGGATTTAAACGCAGTTTTAAACCTAAAGCAATTAAAGATAATATTGTAACGGTAAAAAGAATGTTTTCTTCTAGCGCCGAGGCAAAGAAGATTATATCGGAATTTAAGCCGGATATCTGCGTTGGTACAGGTGGTTATGTAAGCGGACCTGTCATTCGAGCAGCAGCAAGGATGGGCATTCCCACTGTAATTCTTGAGCAAAACGCTTATCCGGGAATTACAACAAAAATGCTTGCAAAATATGTAAAGAAGATAATGCTTGCAGTTCCAGCGGCTAAAAAGTTTTTGCCCGAAAACTGTAGCTGTGTAATTACCGGTAATCCAGTGCGAAGCGAGATTATTTTTGGAGACAAAGGTAAGGCACGTGAACTTTTACAGCTTGACGACCGCCCATTGATTTTGTCATTTGGGGGAAGTCTAGGTGCACGGAAGTTTAACGAGGCAATGCTTGGGCTGATAATTCGCAGCGGCAAAGATCAAAAATACCAGCACATTCATGCATACGGGCAATACGGCAAATGGTTTCCAGAGGAACTAAAAGAAAACGGTATTGATTTGCAGTCCTGCAAAAATCTTGATATACGTGAGTATATAAACAATATGTCTACCTGTTTGGCGGCTGCCGACATCGTTATTTCTCGTGCCGGAGCTATTACACTCAGCGAACTTCAGGCAGCGGGGAAGCCGTCTATCCTTATTCCGTCGCCTAATGTTGCGGAAAATCATCAATTTCATAATGCAATGGCAATGGTTATCGAGGAAGCAGCTTTGATAATTGAAGAAAAAGATCTAACCAATGACAGTCTTGCAGAAATGGTTGACAAG